>CAJXMS010000023.1 GCA_913056475.1 uncultured Bacteroidota bacterium | reverse complement strand
AGAACTGATGAGCTTGATGCCACCCACACCCCCGTATTTCATCAGGTTGAGGGTTTGGCAATAGACAAGGGTCTGACAATGGCTGATCTCAAGGGAACCCTTGAGCATTTCGCTCGCAAGATGTTTGGCGAGGAAGCCGAAATTAGACTTCGCCCAAGTTATTTCCCATTCACTGAGCCCTCTGCCGAGCTGGATGTTTGGCATCCTCAAGCAAAGGGCGGACCCAGGTGGGTCGAGTGGGGTGGCTGCGGAATGGTCAATCCAAATGTTTTAAAAGCAAGTGGTATCGACCCTGAGGTTTATTCAGGTTTTGCCTTCGGCATGGGCATTGAGAGAACTCTCATGTTTAGAAACGGTGTTTTGGATATGCACGACATGGTTGAGGGCGATATGAGATTTGCAAGACAGTTTGGGGTGAGGGTCTAATGAGAGTTCCCCTGAGTTGGCTGAGTGAATTCACCGAGCTTCCAAAGGATTCCAAACCAGAACAGCTAATGGCTGAGTTGGTAAAGGTTGGTCTTGAGGAAGAGGACGAGCACTATTTCGAAATCAACGGCCCGGTAGTGGTTGGCAAGGTCATTGAATTTGTGGATGAACCACAGTCAAATGGCAAGACAATTCGCTGGTGTCAGGTAGATGTTGGTGAGAGTGAACCTCGAGGAATTGTTTGCGGAGCAAGCAATTTCAATCAGGGCGATAAAGTGGTTGTAGAAACCGCCACCGGAGAATCCCGCGAACGGGCCAGAAACTAGCTTATGGATTTTCCCCGCCCCTACCGGCTTGACGAGCTCGCTAAATGGCTGGACTGTCCTTTTGAAGGGCCGGCCGATCATAGCGTAAGGGGAGCCAATGAAATTCATCGGGTACGCCCTGGCGATCTGGTATTTGTGGACCATCCCAAATACTACGATAAAGCCCTGGAAAGTCCCGCTACCACCATCCTGATTAATCAGCAGAGGAAAGCCCCAGAAGGAAAAGGGCTGTTGATCTCCGAGGAGCCTTTTGCAGACTTTAACCGGCTCACGCGTTTCTTTGAGCCGCTCCCCCACTTCCATCAATCAATAGCCCCCGAAGCGGAGATCGGGGAAGGCTGCACCTTAGGGCCCGGAGCAGTGATAGGCCCCCTGGTGAAAATGGGGGAAAACTGCCGCATAGGCCCTAATGTAGTGCTCCGCGGCCCCGTCACGCTGGGCAACGAAGTGGTGATCCAGGCCGGTTCGATCTTAGGCGCTGATGCTTTCTATTACAAAAAACACCCCCAAGGTTTTGATCCCCTCCACTCTGCGGGCGGGGTGATTGTAGAAGACCGCGTACACCTGGGGGCCAGCGTGACCATAGACCGCGGCGTGAGCGACTACACCATCATAGGGGCAAACAGTATTCTGGACAATCTGGTGCAAATAGGGCACGATACCCGCATTGGGCAACGCTGCCTTTTTGCCGCCCAGGTAGGTGTAGCGGGCTGTGTAGACATTGAAGACGAGGTTACCCTCTGGGGGCAAGTTGGCGTAGCCAGTGGCCTTACCATTGGCCGCGGGGCGGTGGTAATGGCCCAAAGTGGTATTTCCAAGTCGCTAAAAGGAGGCGTCACGTACTTTGGCTATCCGGCGGGAGAAGCACGCAGTAAGTACCGCGAGCTGGCTGCCATTCGTAAGCTTCCGGAAATCATCGAGCAGCTTTAACCATCCCGAAAGACTTTTTAGCTCTCCTTAGCAAAAGCCTTGGAACGCGCACTCTTTTTTGAGTAGGGCTTACATTCAGGCCGAAAAGGATCAAGGCCGCTCGGCCTTGCCATGCCATAGCTAAAACGGCCGCCAAGAATAGCTCAACGAAACTTTGACGGTGTGAGGAGTATCCCTTACAAGGCTAATAAACCGCTTAAGCATAAGGGAAGCTACCTGTGGTAGCGGTCTAAAACGACGAGCGCCGCAGAAAAACCCCAAACGGGTAGGGCGGCCTTATCCAAGCTTAGAAAATTATTGAGGGTTCCGTGGGCCCAATAGCTTATTAAGCCGATGAGCAAGGCTAAGGTTAACCACTTGAGGCGGCCGGCCGGCATTCGATGGTAAGTTCGAATACCGGTAAATAGAGTTAGGAGCACGATGGCGGCCACAAAAAGGGGGCCTGGCCACCCCATCTCTGACAAAGGCCCCAGAAACTCACTATGCGCATTACCCCGGTCCCCGGCGTTGGTGCTAATGAGGGTCATATCATAAGTTTTTTGATACGGCGCATAACGGAACATGTAGGTCCCCGGTCCGTGTCCAAACCAAGGACGGTCTTCAAACATCCGCCAGGCCGACTTCCAGCGATTGATTCGCTCCAAATTAGAATCATCCGTAGTGATATTGCTTACGGATTCTAGGTGCTCTTCAATACCCCCATGACTGGTGGTGGTGTTTTCCTGGAGGGCAAGGAGGATGTCTTCCTGGTAATGCCAAAATAAACCACCACCTAGCAGAACGCCTACCAAGAGACTCATTCCCAATACCCGGAAGTGTATAAGGAGGCCCGCCAGACTTGCTATCATAAGCCCGAGCCAAGCCGCCCGGGAATAAGAAAAGAGCAATCCCGCCAGGAGTACCAGGCTTATAAGTCCGGCACCAAGCCGTCTATTCAAATTTTGTCGGGGCATAAAAGTGAAGCATACCGCCACCGGAATATACAGGGCCAAGACGGCCGCGTAGCTGGTATGTTCTTTAAAGAAAGGCGACATAACCCACTCCGAAGCCTTGTTTTCCAGGCCGTATTGCCCCAATCTTACCAGCGCATAGAGAGCCACAGCCGCCAGGGGAACCAAGTAAAGCCACTGAACCCGGTAGAGGTTTTTCTTCTCTCGAAAAAGCTGACTGAATAGGAAAAAGAAAACACCGATAAACCACGCACGTGCCAGAAAAAACTTGAAAGAAACCCAGGGCATGGTACTGGTAATGCTGGTTACAAAAACCCAGAAAAGATAGGCCAAAAGGGCAATGGCTAAGGGATGACTAACTACCCGGCGGTCAAAACCCGCGTAATAAAATATCCGGGCCAATAAGAGGACGAGAAGCCCTGCCAGAAGTGGCTCCGTGGGAAGACTCATCCCTAGGTGCAAGCGCTCGTCCATGTAGAAAACGGATAGCGGCGTGGCCACCACCAGAAAAAGCAGGACCCGATCCAGGGCAAAAACCCCCAGCGCCACAATACCCAAAATAAAGGGCAATAATAGCCCCCAGTACTGCTCGGTAACGATAAAAACCACATTGAGCAGGGTAACGAAGAGCCCGGCCATTAAGGCCATGGCCCGAGGATTTGATATGGACAGGCCCGGGCCCTTCACCCCTTTTCTTTAGCGGGCGTCTGACGAATGGTATCGATGATCAGAATGGCTATGACGGTGGTCACAAAGGCTCCTAATGCCGATAGCACCACGATAAGCCAACGAATAGGATACGCTTTTTTCTCCGCGGGATAGGCCATATTGATCTTAAAGGTGGCGGGGACGATCTCATTCACATCTACCTGGGCTTGCTCATAGCGGACTTTGATGGCCGAAAGCTCATCCTGGGCATCACTCAAACGACTCCGAAGCCCCACGTAGGCGCTGCCGTATTTGCCTAAGGTATCGAGTCTGCGCTGTATTTGATCCACCACCGGGCTATTGACCCCTTTCTCGATCATCGCCGTGGCCAGCTGTTCGCTGAGAACGGCGGCTTGCGTCTCGTAATCATGTACGCCTTTACTTCGCAAGAAAGTAAGGGAGTCGTTGAGTTCTTTTATTTCCCGCCGTAGCTCCTGGTAGTTATTGCGAATGATAGAAAGCCCCTTAAGCGCCCGCTCGCGCTTTATGCCGTTTTTAACACTATCCGGCAAATGGATAATATCATTGGCTATCTGCGCAGCTGTATCAGGGCTCACATCGAGTACGGAGACCTCCACACTCATAAACTCCGTTCGATCGTAGGAGATATTCTCATCAAAGGTTTCGTAGAGCTGCGTTTGCGCATAAGGGGTAGACGTGTCTATCTGGTAATGCCTTATTAAATCGTATTTTTCAATGATCCGTCTGCGAATAACATCGCTATTGAGCATTTGCAAAAGCTGCTCTGCCTGTTCTTCCTCCCCAAATTCCAGAAAATCCTGATTGGCGGTAGCAAAAGGCTGCGGTAGCAGGGCTTTAGAAAGGCTGTTGGTAGTACTGGGAAAAACGGTGGCCGTAGAGGCGTACTTGGGCTTAATGAAAGAAGGGCCGCTGAAAACGGCAGCCAGAATACCAGCCAGTAAGGTAATGCCAATGAGGGGTTTGCGCCATTTCCAGAGATAGACGATGAGGTTACTGGAATCAAATTGGTCGCGAGAATCTTCTCCGGGGTGGGCCATAGCCTTAAGTGTACGTTAGGTCAGCAAAAATAGAAATTCAATCCCTGGCAGGGGCGTTTCCGTTGGGACGCAATAAATGGAGCGCTTTGCGCCAGGGGAGCAAGCCCAAAAGGAAAGCGCTTAAACCTTGCAGCATCAACATAAGTAGCCCCAAAGCCACCGGCGGGAGATAACTCATTTGGCCGGATAAGGCCCAAACCCCCAGCGCTATGCCGAGGAAAAGCAAAAGCCGCAGCCAGTAGCCAAACGGGTAGCGAAAGCGATTGCTCTTTAAAGCAAGCCAAAGCTGAACTAAAGCGGTAAGGCCCTGCGTGGCAAGGGTGGCCATGGCCGCCCCCCAGGCTCCGTAGGAGGGAATGAGCAGCGCATTGGCCAGGATATTGAGGCTTAAACCGCCCAGGGCGGTGTAATTAAGAAGGCGCAGACGTCCCTGGGCCGTAAGAAGGGTGCCAAAAACGTAGGTGCTCCCAAAACCAATAGTGCTAAAGATGAGCCAGCCAAAAACCGGCGAGCTTAACTGGCTGTGCTCCCGGTAGAGACCATCCATGATCCAGGGCGATAGGCGCAGCGCTACTACCGAAAATGCCACCGTGCCTACCACGATGAGGGTAAAGGCCAGCTGGCTCAGTTCCCGAACGCTGCGGGTACCCGGCCGGGCACTGGCAAAAAGGGGCAGCAGTAAAACGGAAAAAAGGTAGGCGGGCTGATTGGCCGCTTCTAGCAGGCGATAGGCCTGCGCATAAACACCCGCTTCAAAGGAGCTGATGAGCTGCTCCAGCATCACGCTATCTACCCGGGTATAAAGCGCCATGAGCAGTAAGAGAAGTGCATAGGGCCAGCTTTGCCCCAACTGCTCTAGCCAATGCCGCGCTTGCCAGCGCAAACGAATAGTGGCCCCCTGCCGCCCTACCAAAACCAACCCGAGGAGGGCCGTGAGCAGCAAGCTGAGTACCTGTAAGCCCGCAAAGAGATGAATGGTGAAATAAGAACGCAGCGCTTCCTCGTAGAGGAAAATACCACAAAAGACAATGGTTAGGCCCTTGTCCAGTACACTCATCAGGCTATCAGCGCGGAAGTGCTGCAGGGCGGCCAAATGCGCCCGGAAAAAAAGTACCGCTGAACTGAGAAACTGATGAAGAACCAGAATAAGGAGGAGGGATAAGGCGCCTTGCCGGTAGCCCAAAGTGAGCCCTACTCCCAGCGCTAGTAAGCCGTAAACCAGGCCCAGCAGGAGTTTCAAAGAGAGGAGTCCCGAGAAATGGCGCTGCAGCATTTCGGGGTCTTGAGATACCCGCCGGTTGCTAAATTGGGTGAGCCCCAAATCGAGCACCATATTGAAAATAACCGCCAAACTAAATAAGGCGGCATAAAGACCGTAACTGCTGGCCCCTAAGTGGTTTTGAACCTGAAGGTCAATGCCAAAAATCCAGATCGGCTTGACTACAAAATTGACCAGCAGTAAGAGGAATAAACTGCTTACAAACTTTTGGCGCATGGGGGAATAAACCTGAGGCGAAGGTATGTATTGTGTGGGCTTATCTTTGCGGGCGTGAAAATTGCCGTCAACACCCGCTTGCTGATCCCCCAAAAGCTGGAGGGCATAGGTTGGTTTACCCGGGAAATCTTTTACCGGCTCGTACGGCAACATCCGGAGGTGGAGTGGCTCTTCCTTTTTGACCGCCCCGTTGATCCGCGGCTGGATTTACCTGAGGGGCTGCAAGTAGAGGTACTGCCTCCGCCCACCCGCCATCCGCTGCTCTGGTATCTTTGGTTTGAACAGCGGCTGCCGCGGTTTTTAGCGCAAAAAGGGGTAGAGCTTTTGGTTTCGCCCGATGGTTTTGCCCCGCTGAAGGGCCCCGTCCCTGCCCTGCCCGTGATTCATGACCTCAATTTTGAGCATCAACCGCAAAATGTACCCTGGCTCACGGGGCGCTACCTACGGTATTTCTTCCCCCGCATAGCCCACCAGGCCCCGCACCTGGCTACGGTGAGTGATTTCTCCCGGCAGGACCTGCACCAAACCTACGGTCTGCCCCTCCACAAGATCTCCGTGGTACCTAACGGGGTGGGGGAACATTTTCAACCCAGCACCTCAGCGGCTATTCAAAGCTACCGCCAAAAACACACCGCGGGAAAGCCCTTTTTCATTTTTATCGGGGCGCTCAATCCCCGCAAAAACCTGGAAGGTTTGCTTTCTTCCTACCAGCTATACCGCGAGCAGGGCTATCAGGCCCACTTACTGATCGTGGGCGAAGTCATGTTTGGCGCCGGGCCCGTTAAAAAGCAATACCGACGCCACCCCTTTCGCTCGGATATCCACTTTACGGGGCGTTTGGATGGAAGCGAGCTTCGAGAGGCGCTGGCGGCGGCCCAGGCGCTTTGGTTCGTATCCCATTACGAGGGCTTTGGCATTCCCATTATCGAAGCATTTCGCTGCGGAGTACCGGTGATCACGGCCCAAAATTCAAGCATGCCAGAGATCGCAGGTGAGGCCGCCTGGTGCTGCCCTTCTCATGATACCACGGCCATAACCGAAGCCATGATCCAATCCGAAGATCCCGCACAGCGCGCGCGCCGCATCAAAGCAGGCCGCGCGCGGGCAGAATACTTTACCTGGGAGAAGGCCGCCCAGCACATGTGGGAAGCCATTCAAAAAGCCCTCCCGTCATGAAACTACACCCTTCCTGGCAGGCGGAAGGCCTGGAAGCCGGCTGTGATGAAGCAGGGCGCGGCTGCCTGGCGGGACCCGTTACCGCGGCGGCGGTTATCTGGCACGATGTGCCGACAGATCTGAGCTTGCGCGACAGCAAAAAACTCCCTCCCCGCCAGCGAGAATCCTGGGCCGCCCGTATTCAAGCCGAAGCGAGTGCCTGGGCGGTAGCTCACGTTTCACCGGCCGGTATAGACCAACTCAATATCCTCCACGCTTCTTTTACCGCTATGCACCAGGCCCTCGATAAGCTTTCCTTGCGGCCGCAGCAGCTTTTGATCGATGGCAACCGCTTTCGCCCCTACCAGGACCTTCCTCATCAATGCTTCGTAGGAGGCGATGACCGCTTTGTGGCCATAGCAGCGGCTTCTATCCTGGCCAAAGTACACCGGGACCGCTTCATGAGGCAGCTTCATGAGCGCTACCCGGCTTATGCCTGGAAGAGCAATAAGGGATATCCTACTAAATACCACCGAGAAGCCCTGAACCAGGTAGGACCCAGCCCCTGGCACCGCCGCAGCTTCCTGCTCAAAAGCAAGCAAGCTTACCTGGATTTTAAATAGTAACATTCGTTTTACCTTTGTGGGCCAGCCTTGGAAAGAATGAGTCGATTTTTTACCATTAGCCTATCCTTGCTATTACTCTTGGGGGCCTGCACCGGCCCTGAAGAGCCCCAGGGCGATCCTTATCGGCTTATTCCTACTTCGGCCGTGATGGTAATGCAGGTACCCGAAGTTGCCGCTTTGCCCGCCAAAGCTCAAGAAAGTCAGGTTTACGCCGATCTGCAAGCCCTGGAAGGCCTGCAAAATTTAGGTCATTACTTTAAAAGTCTGCGCAACGCGCTGGACGGCAAGGCCTGGGAAGCCTACTGGAAAGATCGGGAAGCCTTCTTTAGCCTGCACCTCGCTGGTGCCAAGCGCTACGAGTGGCTGTATGTAAGCCCCTCGGCACCGGCCTTTGAACGGCGCCTCGCGCCCGCCCTGAAGGAAGCCGGTTGGACGCTCGAGCGCAGTACTTACGCCGGCTTTGAGATCTACGGTTTCCAATCACCAGAAGGAGCTCAACTCCACCTGGCCAATGTGGAAAATCACCTCATCGCCTCCCCTGGCCCTACCCTGGTGCAGGCCGCCTTACGGCAACAGCAAGCCCAGTATAATTTGCGTCAGGACAGCAACTTTGTACAGGCCCTATCCGCTAGCAACGAGAGCATGCCCGCCAGCCTAATGCTGCAACTCGAGAAAGCACCGGCCCTCCTAAAAAAACTCCTGCCAGCGGCTGAGCTCCCTGTATTGCCTGAGCTGGGTAGCTGGGCCCAGATAGACCTGCAAACCGACCCCGAGCAGCTCTACCTCAGCGGGATAGTGCTCCCGCCCACCGAAGAGGCTTCCTATCTCCAGGTATTCCAGAATCTCTCCACCCACCGCCCGGAAAGCCCCGCCATCGTCCCGGCCGGGGCCGGTTTTTGGCTGCATCTCAATATAGGCAATAGCGGGCAGTATTACCGAAACTACCGGGAATACCTCCGCCAAAAAGGACGGCTGGACCTCCACCAGCAGGTACTCCAAAAATTACCCACCTCGCCCGCCCCCCTCTTTGAGCGCTGGGTAGATAATGAAGCCGGCATTTTCCAGGTGGGCCGGCAAGAAGGCCAAAGCCCCCGTTTTGCTTACTTCCGCTACCGCGGTGCGCCCCAGCAGGTAAAAAAATCCCTGCGGCCTTTTACTGACACCCAGTACGTAAGCGGCTACCGGGGGTACCTTATTCATCAGATAAAAGCAACCAACCTGCTGCCACGCCTTTACGGCAAAGTTTTTCAAGATTTCCACCATCCTTTTTATACCATCTTAGAGCACTTCGTGCTTTTTGCCCAGAGCCGGGCAGCGCTCAAATTGGTCATCAATGACCTCAAGGCGGGCAGCACCATGAAGGAAAGTGAGACCTACCAAAGGGTACGCGAGAGCCTGGGAGATGCCGGTCATCTCTTGGTGATGGGCACCGCCCCCGAGGCCCAGCAACTTCTCCAGGACCTTGCCCCGGAAAGCCCAGCTATCGGCCGCGCCTCGCCTTTACAGCGTCTTAACTGGGCCGGACTCCAGATCACCGCCCGCCAGGAGGCCAGCTACCTCACGGCAGCCCTGGGCCATCGCGAACAGCGGCAAAGCCCCGTAAACCGTCAGTGGAGCCTCTCCTTACCCGAACAGCCCACCGGCGAGCCTCAGCTCGTGCAAAACCATATGACCGGTGGATACGACGTAGCCCTGCAAACCGAAAACAACCTCCTCTACCTTATTTCTCACGACGGAAAAGTGCGCTGGAAAGTAGCCTTAGACGGCCCCATCCTGGGCCCTATCCATCAAGTAGATCGCTACAAAAACCAACACCTCCAACTGGTCTTTAACACCGCCCAAAAAATCTACATGATCGATCTGCTGGGCCGCCCCGTAGAAGGTTTCCCCGTAGAGCTCCCCCGGGCAGCCAGCGCCCCCATGGGCGTTTTCAATTATGACCAGGCCCGCCAATACCGGCTTCTGGTGCCCGCAGGTAAACGCCTGCTCAACTACTCCATCCGGGGGGAGCCTACACCCGGATGGCAATTTAAAGAAGCCAGAAGCCCCCTGATAGGAGCCCCCCAGCACTTCAGCGTAGCCGGACGTGACATCATCGTATGCCTCAGCCAGAGTGGTAAGCTTTACCAACTCAATCGCCGGGGGCAGGAACGTTTTCAGCTGGAAAAACAGATCCCCGAGCTCAAGAGCCGCTTTTACCTCAAAGCAGCCCAAACCCTTAAAAAATCCGAATTACTGGCCAATAGCAATTCCGGCCAGCTCTACGTGATCCACCCCCGCGGCACAGCCGAATCGCTTTATCTGGACCCTGCCAAACCCGCTGATCACTTTCTCTATTTCCAGGAGCGCTACATTTTTACGCACGGCCCGGAATTGATCGTCAAAAATCCGGACGCGCCCTTTACCGTCCGGCTGCCCAAAGCCATCAGCCACCGGCCCAAGGCTTACCAGCGCGGTAGCCAGTTTTACCTGGGGGCCTTCTCCCGCGAGGCCCAGCAAATCCACCTTTATGACGCCGAGGGGCGCTCCTATCCCGGCTTCCCGGTATTTGCCCAGGGCCCCTTTGACATGGGCTCCCTCCGGCGCAACCGTACCCTTAACCTCATCACCTACAGCCTCGACGGCACCGTCATCAATTACGCCCTGCGCTAGCACCTCCCGCCCGCTTTTATTTTGAGGCCTCCCGGCCAAATGTGGGAGCGTCCCCCCTCTCCTATTGCCTCCCCATGCTCCCCCCACCTACGGGGGTTAAAACGGCTTTCCTCTGCCCAAACTACCCAAAAGTTACCCACTTTTTACCACAATTATCTTATTCTTTTAAAATGCTGATTTTAAGTGTTTTGAAATAAGGATTTAAAGTCCATATACCCATGCAATAGGAAAACTTTTCAACACTTTAGGGACTAAGTGGGAAAATGTGGAGTTATCTTTATACTTTTGGGTCAAGAAGTGGAAAAACCATAAAATGCTGAACCTGATAGGGGTACACGAGTGCAAAATGGACGCAAAAGGGCGCCTGGCCATACCACGCGGCCTGAAGCGTCAGCTGCAGCCTTTCCTGGCAGAGGGGTTTGTGCTTAAGCGCAGTGTATTTCAGCCCTGTTTGGAGCTCTACCCCATGCAGGAATGGGAAAAGGTGATGGGTAAAGTCAATAAGCTCAACCGCTTCGTCAAAAAGAATAACGACTTCATCCGCATGTTTACCGCTGGTCTGAAGCTGGTGGAGCTGGACGGAAACGGACGCATCAATGTCCCTAAAGACCTGATGCAGTACGCTGAACTCCAGGGGGAACTGACCCTGGCGGCCGCAGCCAATCTCATCGAGGTATGGGATAAACAGCGTTACGAAGCCTCCATCGATGTTTCAGATGATGACTTCGGCCAGCTGGCCGAAGAAGTAATGGGCAGCTTTAACGACGATGATGATGACGATGCCATATCATAAGGCCGCCCTGCCCGGTGAAAGCCTGGCCTGGCTTAATCTAAAGCCCGGAGGCACCTATGTAGATGCCACCCTGGGGGGAGGCGGCCATAGCCGGCTTATCCTGGAGACGCTGCAAGGGGGCCGGCTCTATGGCCTGGACCAAGATCCCGCCGCCGCGCCTAATGCCCCCGCCGATGAACGCTTTACCCTACTGCAAGGTAATTTCCGCCACCTACGCCGGCTTTTGCGGCTGCACGGAGTAGCGCAGGTCGATGGTCTCCTGGCCGATTTTGGCGTATCCTCTCATCAATTTGATGCCGCCGAAAGAGGTTTTAGCCTCCGCCATGAAGGCCCCCTGGACATGCGCATGAATCCTGATAAACCCCTCACCGCCGCCCAGCTACTGAATCATTATCCGGAGGCGGAACTCCGCCGTATTTTTAAGCCATACGGCGAAATCAGCCAGGCCGGCCGTCTGGCCCGGATGATAGTAAAGGCCCGCCCCCTGGAAACAACGGCACAGCTCAAAGAAACCGCTCGTAGCCTGGCCGCTCCTCAGCGGGAAAACCGCTTCCTCGCTCAAGTATTTCAGGCCATCCGGATAGTGGTCAATGAGGAACTCAGCGCCATAGAAGAATTTCTCCAGCAGCTGCCCCCTCTCCTTAAACCGGGCGGAAGAGCGGTATGCTTAAGCTACCACTCCCTGGAAGATCGCCTGGTGAAAAACTTCTTTCGCTACGGCAATACCGAGGGACGGCCCCAAAAAGACTTTTACGGCCACCTGCAGCGGCCGTTAGCGCCTTTAACCCGTAAACCCATTTTCGCTCAGGACCAGGAAATAGAAGCCAACCCGCGTGCCCGCAGTGCCCGCCTGCGCGCCGCTCAAAAAGCCCGGGAAGATGACCAATAAAGATCGCCCCTCCCTGCGCAAGCTGATTACCGGCCGCTTTCTGACCTCCCCCCGCTGGGCCGCGCAGTGGCCCTTCCTGGTATATCTGGGGGTGCTGGGCATGGTCATGATCGCCAGTAGCCACGCCGCCGAACGAAAAGTTTACCGCATTGCGGAACTGCAGGAACAGGTAAAAGAACTCAGTTCTGAGTACATAAGCCTCCATACCCGCCTAATGAACGAGAGAATGGAGTCGCGAATAGCCCGCCGCGCCAAAAAAATGGGGCTACAAGAGCCCGTCAGCCCGCCTGTTATTATCAAACCACGCTCCCCCAAGAAGGATGCCGCGCATGACTGATCAAGGCCACATACTGAAATATGGCTACACCTTTACGGTGCTCTTCATCCTGGTGGCGCTGGCCATCGTGGCGCAGCTTTTCGTGATCCAGTTTGGAGAAGGACCGCAGCTCCGCAAACAGTCCGAGCGGGAAGTAATCCGGGAAATACCTATCGAAGCCGAACGGGGCAATATCTACAGCAGCGACGGCCAGCTGCTGGCCACGACGATGCCCGTGTACGACGTGCACTTTGACCCGGTGACGGTGCCCTTTGAGACCTTTGCCAATGAGCTCCCCGCCCTGGCCAAGGGATTGGCGCAGGAGCTGGGCCTCTACCGAGCCGCGCGCTGGGAGAAAAAACTTCAGGAAGCACGCAATCAAGGGCAGCGCTATTACCCCATCGCAGAACAGGTCAGTTACCAAAAGCTGCAGCGCTTGCGCCACCTCCCCATTTTTGAGAATGGCCAGTTTAAGGGGGGCTTTATCGTAGAACAAAAGCATTACCGCAAAATGCCGCTGGGCAAAATCGCCGAGCGAACCATCGGACGGGATAGACCCCACCTTTCCACGGGGCTCGAAGGCGCCTTTGAACGCATCCTTGAGGGGCGTAATGGCCTGCGCCTTAAGCAAAAAGTGAAAGGCGGCCACTGGAAGCCCATTACCGATCATTATGAGGTAGAGCCCCGCAATGGCCTGGATCTGGTAAGCACCCTCGATACCCGCATGCAGGATGTAGCCCATCACGAGCTCCTCC
The DNA here is from genome assembly GCA_913056475.1 of uncultured Bacteroidota bacterium. Taxonomy (GTDB): domain Bacteria; phylum Bacteroidota; class Bacteroidia; order Flavobacteriales; family Schleiferiaceae; genus CAJXMS01. The sequence goes on along the minus strand of CAJXMS010000023.1, from coordinate 1,402 downwards.
GCGCTCTGGAACGCTACGAAGCCGATCACGGAACGGCAGTGGTCATGGACGTGCAGACCGGGGCCATTAAAGCCCTGGCCAATCTGGGCCGTACTGAGGAAGGCACCTATTACGAAAAACGAAATTATGCCATCTGGGAAAGTACAGAGCCTGGTTCCACCTTTAAGCTGGCCTCCGTATTGGCCCTCCTGGAAGACGGCTTTGCCGATACCAGTACCCGGGTGAATACCGGCAATGGACACCTCCGGATTTACAACGCTAATATCTACGACAGCCGGCCGGGAGGCTACGGCGAAATAAGCCTGGCCGATGCCTTTGCCTACTCTAGCAACGTGGGCATTGTCAAGTTGATAAACCAGCACTACGGAGACCAACCCCGTAAGTTTGTGGACCGCCTTTACAACCTGGGGCTCCACCATAAACTGGGACTTCCTATACGGGGAGAGGGCCAGCCCTTTATTCCTACCCCGGGGCAGGGAAAATGGAGCGGGCTGAGCCTTCCCTGGATGGCCTTTGGCTATCAAGTAAGCTTTACGCCGCTACAAATTTTAAGCTTATACAATGCCGTAGCCAACGATGGCCAAATGGTAAAACCCCGGTTGCTGGAGGCTACCCGCCGGCACGGCCGCACCCTGGAGGAGAAAAATACCCAGGTATTGCAAGCCAGCATTTGCTCCCGCCGCACCTGCGAGGCCCTTCAAGCCCTCCTTCGCAGAGTAGTAACCCACGGTACCGCCCAAAACATAAACAGCCCTCAACTTCCCCTGGCCGGCAAAACGGGCACCTGCGAGCTCAACTACTGGAAGGGCGCCGAACATCAGTACCAGGCCTCTTTTGTGGGCTATTTTCCCGCGGATAAGCCCCGTTACTCTTGTATCGTGGTTATCAACAGCCCCAACTATCACCGGGGCTACTATGGATCAGCCGTAGCGGCGCCCGTTTTCCGGAACATTGCGGAGAACATCTTTGCCGCCGCTCCCAAGCCGCTTTTGACCGAAAAGCCCCTGGCTAGGAAGGACACCTTTGGCCGGCAGGCCGATATCAAGGCCACCCTCCGGGCTCTCCGCCCCGGTAAGCCTCTCCCCTCCCTCAAAGGACTGCCCGGCGCGGCTCTGCTTAGCCGGCTGGAAAATCTGGGCTTTCAGGTAAAAATAAATGGCAATGGCCGGGTAAACTGGCACTATCCTCCCGCTGGGACGGTGCTCACTACCAAACAACTGATAGAACTAAAACTGGGATGAAAACACTGCGGGACATACTCTACGGCGTGGCCTTGCTCCGAACGGCCGGGGATACCCAGGCCGGCGTTAAAGGGCTGGCGCTGGACTCCCGAAAGGTAGCCCCGGGATTTCTCTTTGCCGCCTTACGTGGAACCCAGGTGGATGGGCATGCCTTTATAGAC
>CAJXMS010000022.1 GCA_913056475.1 uncultured Bacteroidota bacterium | reverse complement strand
TACATACCCCGCCCCGCCGGTAATGAGGATTCGGTATTGCTTCATTTTTCTATTAAGTCAGTATGGAGGCCGCACTCGGATTTTTGCAAGCCGTACCAGCGGGCCTCCCTTTCGCTCATATTGGGGTCCATCTTGCGCGTACAGGGCTCACATCCTATGCTGAGATAGCCCTCCGGCTCCATAGGGTGCTCCGGCAGGTCGTATTCCTTGCGATAAGCCAGGATATCACGGGAGCTCCACTCCAGCATGGGGTGAAAACGCACCGCCCCCTGGGGCGTGGGCTGCTCCCGCTTCATTTGCTGGCGGGCCCGGCTCTGATCGCGGCGCACGCCGTTGATCCACACATCGTACTCGGAAAGGACCGCTTCCATGGGCTGCGTTTTGTTGAGGAAACAGCAGTAATCCGGATCAGAGGTGAAAAGCAAGCGTCCCTGGGCGTCTTTTTGCATATTTTTGGGCACGAAGGGGCGCAGGTCGTGCCCCTGCCGCAGGCCAAAGCGTTCTGCTACTTGATCGCGGAAACGGATGGTGGCCGGAAAATGGTAGCCGGTGTTAAGGAAATACACGGGTACATCGGGATCAATCCGGCTGAGCAAATGCAGCAATACCAGGCTATGCGACTGAAATGAGGAAGTAGTGAAGTAGCTTTTGCCCTGTTCGCGGTAGGCTTCCAGCTGGCGGCGCAGTGCGTCTATTTGCATACAAGCAAAAGTAAGGCATGCCCAGCAAAGGAGGGCAGCGCCCCGGTGACAAACAATGAGCCCCTTCCGGCCTTTTAAAAATCAGTTATGCCAAAACTACCCGCTCTCTGGTCTCCACTACAGCGCCCCACGGGCCGGCTATGGCTGCTGTTGGGCTTAAGCCTCCTGGCGCTCCTGGGCGAGCAGTGGGCACCCCACTACAGCCGTCCGGTACTCTACGCCCTGCTGGGCCTGGGCCTTCTTACCGTGGGCCTGGGGCACGGCGCCATGGATCAGATCACCACCGCCCGCGCCCGGCAGCTGCCCTTGGGTACTTTCATAAGCCTCTATCTGGGCGTCATGGCCCTCATGGCCCTTTTCTGGTGGCTGTGGTCTTACGGAGCGCTGGGGGTTTTTCTGCTTTACTCGGCCCTGCACTTTGGGGAAACCGATCTCCGCAGCATGGGGCAGCAGCACTGGGGCTGGCACCTTCTCTGGGGCAGCCTGCTGCTGCTCATGATCTTGAGTAGCCACGCCGAAGCCCTGGCGCCCCTCTGGCCTTCCCTCACGGGCTACCCCCTGCCGCCGGGGCCTTATCAAATCCTTGCCTGGGGCGCTGCGGGCGGCGGCTTACTGCTGGCGCTATACCTACGCGAAAAACGCCTGGCCGGCCTCACGCTCTTGCTGGTGATCGGTTACGGCTTGCCCTTGCTCATGGCCTTTGGGCTTTACTTTATCGGGCAGCACAGCTTACAGGGCTGGCAGGACCTACACCACTCGCTGCGGCGCAGCCACCGCGCCCTCTTGCGCGAGGCGGCGCCCTACACCCTAGGGGCCTGGATAGGACTGGCCGGGGCCTTATACTGGAGTGGCGGCGCCCTGGCGCAGTACACAGCGGCCCTTTTTATCTTTATTTCTTGCGTAAGCCTGCCCCACGTAGCGCTCATGGCCGCTTTTTACCGGGAGCGCTCCTAAGCTACGCCCCCCCTACCAGCGCCCGTAGCCGGCCTGGCGGCCAAATGTGATAGCGCTCAGCCGGTAGCGGGGCAGTTCACATTTGGCCGGCAGGCCCCCAAAAAAGCGCCCCCCGAGGGAGACGCCTTGTAAAATACCTTTAATTTTCTCGGGCGTAGCGGCGCTGAAAGCGGCGATTGAAGCGCTCCAGTAGCAAGTACAGCACCGGGACGATGATGAGGGTTAGGAAGGTAGCAAACACCAGGCCGAAGATAACGGTCCAGGCCATGGGGCTCCAGAAAATGGCATTATCGCCGCCAAAGAAGATGTTGGGGTCATAATTCTGGAGCAGGCCAAAAAAGTCGATATTAAGTCCCACGGCCAGGGGCATAAGGCCCAGGACGGTGGTGATGGCGGTGAGCAGTACCGGGCGGAGACGGGTCATGCCCCCGGATTCGATGGCGGCGCGCAAGTCTTCATCGGCCAGCTGGTAGTCGTTTTCCAGACCTTTTTTATCGCGTAGCCGGGCCCGGCTAAGCTCGATAAAATCGATGAGCACGATGCCATTATTGACCACGATGCCAGCCAGCGATACAATGCCGATGCCGGTCATGATGACCACAAACTTCATCTGGAAGATACCGAGGCCCAGGAATACCCCGATGGTGCTGAGCAGGACGGTAAGGATGATAATGAAGGGCTTGCTGGCGGAATTAAACTGGGAGACGAGGATGATGGTGATCAGGGCCACGGCAATGAGCAGAGCGGTAACGAGAAACTCGAAGCTTTCCTGCTGCTCTTGCTGCTGGCCGGTGAAGGCGAGGTTATAGCCGTCCGGAAGGCTAAAATCGGTGATGGCCTGCTTGATGGCGTTATTGACCTCGGTGGGGTTAAAGCCTTCTACGACATTGGAGTAAACGGTGATAACGCGCTCGCCGTCCTTGCGCTTGATGCTGTTGTAGGAGTTGCGAAACTCATAATCTGCCACGGCGGAAATGGGCACCTGCACGATGCGGCCGGTGGCCTGGGAACGGAAGGTGATGAGCTGGTTCATGAGGCTACTGATATCGTAGCGGTACTGCTCATCGAGGCGTACCTCGATGGGGTACTCATCTTCTCCTTCTTTGTACTTACTGGCCTCCGCTCCGTAAAGGGCGGTGCGCATGGCGAGGGCCACCTGCTGGGTGCTTACGCCCAGGCGGCGGGCACGCTCGCGGTCTATTTGAATAAGCATTTCGGGCTTATTGGTTTCCAGGTCGAGCTGGAGCCCTTCGATGCCTTTAATATTGGCGTTTTGGATCTCCGCTTGAAGGTCTTCGGCCAGGGAGATAAGGCGGGGAAGCTTATCTCCGGCTATTTCGATATTGATATCGCGGCCTACGGGCGGGCCATTGCGTTCTTTTTCTACGGAGATGTCTACCCCGGGAAGCCAGTTAACGAGGTCTTCGGTGACCTTACGCTGGAGGTCGGTGGTGGCCACGCCCTGGCGAAACTGGTAATCTACAAAGGCCACCGTGATGCGGGCCCGGTTGGGGGTACTTTGAGCACCGCCGCCAAAGTCGTTTTGGCTGGCGGTTTCGGCGCCCACGTTGGTGGCGATGCTTTCCACCATATAATCGTAAGGCTCGAGCAGTTGATTAACCCGGTCTTCTACGCGGCGCGCTACGCTATCCGTAGCTTTCACATCGGTACCGATGGGGAGCTCCACGAAGACGTTGATATAGTTGGGCTCATTGACGGGGAAGAAAACCACCTTGGGATTGGTACTGAAGTAAAAGGCGATGGAAACAAAGACCAGCAGAACGGTACCGATGGCCAGGAGATAAGGCCGGAGGCCCCCGAGTGCCCAGTGCAGGCTGCGCTTGTAAATCCGCTCCAGGCGGGGCAGGACTTTTTTCTGAAAACGAACGCTGAGCGGCTCCAGGGCAAATACAAAGAGAAGGATGCCCAGGGCGATAACCAGCAGTAAATTGCCCCCAAAGAACTGCCCCAGGGCCAGCAGGCCCGTACCTAAGACGGCCAGCACGCCGGCCCAGATGAAGGTCTTGCGGTGGTTGCGCTTTTTGTCCAGTTCCTGCTTGCGAACAAACTGGGAAGCGATAACCGGATTGATCACCAGGGCCACAAAAAGGGAAGAAGCCAGCACGGTAATGAGGGTACGCGGCAAATAGCCCATAAACTCCCCGATGGTACTATCCCAGAAGATAAGCGGGAAAAAGGCCGCCAAGGTGGTAGCGGTAGAGCTAATGATGGGCACGGCTATTTCGCCGGCGCCCTGGCGAGCCGCCTCCCAGGCGGATTTGTGCTCCTCCGCGTAGAGCCGGTAGATGTTTTCGATGGTGACGATGGCATTATCGACCAGCATCCCCAGGGCCAGGATGAGGGCAAAGAGGACGATGAAGTTAAGGGTAATACCAAAGGCACTGAGCAGCAAAAAGCTAATGAACATGGAGAAGGGAATGCTCAGCCCCACGAAGGTAGCATTGCGGATGCCCAAAAAGAAAAGGAGTACCAGGGTAACGAGAATCACCCCGGAAATTATGGAGTTTTCCAGGTTGGCTATCTGGCTGCGGGTTTGCTCGCTTTGGTCGTTGGTAATGGTAACGCGGAGGTCCTGGGGAAGATAATCGCCCTGGGATTCTTGAAGGATGGTATTGATCTTATCGGTGGCCTCGAGGAGGTTTTCGCCGCCTTTTTTGATCACGTTGAGCGATACCACCTGTTCATTGTCCAGGCGGGCAAAGCTTTCCACCTCTTTGTAGGCAAATTTCACCTCGGCCACGTCCTTGAGGTACACGATATTATCGTTTTCGTGCTTCACTACGATGTTGCGGATCTCGTCCATAGACTCAAATTCCGCATCGGTACGGATGGAGCGGCGGGTTTCGCCCAGGAGGATTTCGCCGGCGCCAATATTGACATTTTCCTGAGCCACGGCCCGCTGAATGTCGTTAAAGCTGAGCTGATTGGCCTTAAGCGCGGGCAGCTTTACGTTGATCTGAACCTCTTTTTCCTTATCGCCGGTAAGGGTTACATCGGAAATCTCGGAGAGCTCCTCTACTTTATCCTGGAGCTTTTCGGAGTAATCTACCAGCTCATCGATGGAATAATCGCCGGAGAGGTTGATGTTGAGGATGGGGATGCGGCTGAGGTCAATGTCCTGTACCCGGGGGTCGTTTTCCAGGTCGTCGGGCAGTTCACTCTTGGCCCGGTCTACCGCGTCTTTGACGTCCTGAAGGGCCTTTTGGGTGTCTACGTCTATGTTGAATTCCACATTAATGATGGACACATCCTGTACGGACTCCGAGCGGAGTTCTTTGATGCCATCGATGCTCTCGATCTCATTTTCGAGGGGCCGGGTTATCAGGTTTTCGATGTCCGTGGGGGTGTTCCCGGCATAAGGCGTTTGCACGTAAATGAGGGGAAAAACGATCTCCGGGAAGCTCTCCTTGGGCATGGTCTGGTAGGAGTACACCCCGAAGAGGATAAGCAGGCCGGACAGGATGAAAACGCTGATCTTATTGCGCAGGGCCAGCGTAGTGAGGAAAAAATCGCGGGTTTTGGAAGAAGCCATGGGTGCTGCTTTTAAGGAGAAAAATAGGTTTTACTGGCCCGGAAGAGCTACGAGGTCTCCGCTTGCCAGTTGATTAAAGCCGGAAGTAACCACCTGGGTACCGGGCTTTAGGCCGCTAAGCATTTCCGTGTTATTGCCAAAGGACCGGCCACGTTCCACGTACACCTTTTCGGCTACGTCTTTACCGTCTTTTTGCTGCACGGCAAAGAGGTAGGGGCCTTTCAAATCGCGCTGCACCGCCATGGCAGGCACCACCAGGGCTTGGGGGTTGTGGTAGTCGCGTACTTTCACTTCCGCTAAGAGATTGGGTTTAAGACGCTGACTATTGGTGGCCAGGTTTACGCGCACCATAAAGCTGCGGTTGGCGGGGTTAATGTACTGGCTCACGAAGGTAACGGGCCGCCGCTGGGTAATACCGAGCGCGGGTACGCTCACTTCTACGGAGTCGCCTACCGCCACGTCTTCCAGATAGCCCTCGGAGAGTTCTGCTTCCACGTAGAGGTGGGCCAGGTCTATCACCCGTACCACGGGCTGTCCCATGGCCAGAAATTCCCCCACGTTTACCTGAATATTATCCACCTTACCGGATACGGGCGCTTTGATGAAGGTGTTTTCGTAGCGGGAACGCAGTTGTTCCAGGCGGCTTTGGGCACTCTGGTAGTTGGTTTTGGCCTGGAGGTACTGAATTTCGGAACCTATGCTGTCTTTCCAGAGGCTGGCGCGGCGTTGGTAGGTGGTTTGGGCCAGCTCAAAAGCCGCCTGGGCTTCCTGAAGTTGGTTGCGCAAGGCATCGTTTTTGAGCTGTACCAGCACATCGCCTTTTTTCACCATCTGTCCTTCCTCAGCAGGAATGGCCTCTACCCGCCCGGTGCTCTCCGCACTGAGCAGTACATTTTCTTCGCTTTTAATGGTTCCCGTAAGTTTCACGAAGTGATCGAAAGGCTGCGGGCGAACCGTTTTGGCCTGAACGGGGATGACCTTTTGCCGGCGCGCCACCGTATCCAGGCGTTTGATATCGGCCCGGAGATCGCTTATCTCTGTTTTTAATTCTTTGAGGGTCTGTTCTTTTTCGGCCAGGGCCTCTTTTTTGGCGGCAAGGCCATCATTTTGGCCAGCAGAATTGCAGGCCGCCAGAAAGCCACTGAGGGCCAGGAGGACCAGAGCATTTCGGAGCGGGGCATAGAGGGCGGAGGGCATGAGGAGGGCTGTTTTCATGGTTATTGGCCTAAGGCGTTTTCGAGTTCTTCTTTGGCGTTGAGTAGCGCCCGGGTCGCATTGAGGTAAGAGCGCTGGGTTTCTAAAAATTGGTTTTGGGCCTGGGTAAGCTCCAGGCTGCTGCTGATGCCTTCTTGGTATTTGCGGAGGGTTTTATCGCGGATGCTGCGGCTCAGGTCTACGTTTTGCTGCTGATTGCGGTAATTGTCCAGCGCCTGGCGATAGTCCGAAAGGGCTTGCTGGTACTGCAGCTTAAGCTGGCTGGTGGTTTGCTCCTTGGCCACGGCCACCCTTTCGAGGTCCAGTTTGGCCTCTTGTACCAGGGCCGGCCGGGAGAGGCCTTGAAGGATGTTCCAGTTGAGCGATACCCCGAAGGTGGTATTGGGGATCCAGCGGGCATCAAAGTTGAAGGTTTCCTCAAAGTTATTGCTGAAACGGGATTGGCCGTGGTTGATCACGCCGTTCAGGGTGGGATACCATTTGGCTTTTTGGTTTTTTACCTGCAGCATAGCGCCCCTTTCCTGGGAGCGCAGCGCGCGGTAATCTATATGATCGCGGTAGCGAAAGGTATCGCTAAGCAGCAAGGCTTCATTGTTGCCGGGGTTTACCACCGTAGCCAGGTTGTCGGTAAGCTGAAGGGGGGTAGCCAGCGGCAGGCCCAGGTTAAACTTGAGGAGCTGCCGGGCCAGCCGCGTTTGGCGGCGGGCATTTTGGAGGCTGTTTTGGAGGTTATTGACCAGCAGTTCCAACTGATCGGCGTCTTGTTCTTCCACAAAGCCTTTTTCGTAGAGTTGGCGGGTTTCGCGGAGGTTTTTGCGGAGGTTTTCGAGGTTATCTTCCAGCACCTTTTCCGTTTCCCGGGCTATCAGCACCCCGTAATAAGCCTGGGCCGCATTCTTGCGGGCATCTATTTCGGTACTTTCCTTTTCCAGGCGGCGGGTTTCCTTCAGCACCCGGGTAGCTTGCAGGGCCACAAAGTAGGAAGCATCCACCAGGAGCTGGTTGAGCTGCAGATTGGCCGTATTCTGGTGCGCCACGCCAAAGGCCAGGGTTACGAATTCCCCTTCCGGGGCAGTGGGATCTACAAACTGGGCGGGTACGGGCTGCTCCCGGATCTGGGCATTATAACTGTACCCGAAGGAGCCTCCTATTTGAGGCAGTCCGCGTGCCGCCGTTTGGCGGATGGTTTGCCGCGCTTTTTGCACCTCCAGCTGGGCCTGCTGCACAGAATAAGCATGCTGGGCGGCGTAGTCTTGCGCCTGCTGCAGCGAAAAGGACTTTGCTTCCTTTTCCACAGGCTGGGCGGTGAGGGCTGTCGCCCAAAAGAGGGTCATCAGACCAAGCGTATATCTCATGCTTCGGTTTGTTTTTCGTTTTCGAGGATGGCTTCCATCACTTCTAAGCCCCGCGGGGTGGCCATACCCCGGAGGTGATAAATGAGAATTTCCCGGGTGATTTCCCGGAAACTGTACTGCTCAAAAATGGGGTCGCGGTGCTGCGCCAGGTGGGTCATGCGGACGTAGTAAATACTGATGATGATCTCCTCATCGAGCTCCGGCCGGTAAAGCCCTTCCGCCTTGCCCCGCTTTATATTGCGGCGCATCCGTTCAAAGATGGACGCCCGCCGCTTTTCGTTAAGCCACTGCAGTATCTCCGGATAATACTTCTGAAGCTGAAACTGCATGCTATGGTTGTGCTGCTCCGCATGGTGGCACATCATCTTGTCCACCCGAAAGGCCACCTCAATGGCGTTTTCGCCCGCCCCCATAGCTTCGTCGAGATGTTCTTCTATCTGGTGGAAGATAAACTGTACCGTGCGCTGCACCAGCTCTTTCTTATTGCTGATGTGGTTATAGAGCGTTTTCTTACTCACGCCCAGCTCTGTTGCCAGGTCGTCCATGGTTACCGATCGGAGCCCGAAGCGGGTAAACATCTCAAAAGCCTGGGTCAGAATTTGATTTTCAACCGAATCCTTCATTTGCGGCGGCAAAACTAAGGCCCATTTTTCACTCTGGAAACTATTTTAGTGTTAAAGTTTCTAAAGTTTCCTGTTAACCGCCCGCACCGCTTTTTTTTGGAAATTTGCCGCCCTTATTGCCGCCCTTTCCGAAGGAGTTAACACCTGAAAATAAAACCCATGGAAGCTACCCTCAGCCTCTACGAATTGTTTAAACAAAAACCGATTGGCTCCCGCCTGCGCGTGTACGGCTGGGTGCGGAATTATCGGAGCAATCGCTTTATTGCCCTGAGCGACGGCAGCTGCCAGGCCCAGCTGCAGCTGGTGATAGACCCCGAAACCCTGGATCCCGAAACCCTCAAGGCTATCACGGTAGGGGCCGCCCTCCGGGCCACCGGCGACCTGGTGGCCTCCCAGGGCAAAGGGCAGGACGTGGAAATACAGGTCACCGAGCTTACCGTGCTGGGCACCAGCCCCAGCGATGAATACCCGCTGCAGCCTAAAAAACACAGCATGGAGTTCTTGCGCGAAAAGGCCCACCTGCGCATGCGCACCCAAACCTTCGGGGCGGTATTCCGCCTGCGGCACCACCTCTCCTTTGCCGTGCACCAGTTTTTTCACCAGCGGCGCTTCTTTTACCTCCATACCCCTATCATCACCGCCAGCGACGCGGAAGGGGCCGGGGAGTTGTTTAACGTTACCACCCTGCCCCATCAGCAAGCCCCTACGGATGACCAAGGCAAGGTAGATTACCGGCAGGATTTCTTCGGGCGGCCTACCCACCTCACCGTTTCCGGCCAGCTGGAAGCGGAACTGGGTGCCCTGGGCCTCAGTAAGGTGTACACCTTTGGGCCCACCTTCCGGGCGGAAAATTCCAATACGCCCCGCCACCTGGCGGAGTTCTGGATGATCGAGCCGGAAATCGCCTTTGCGGACCTCCAGGATGATATGGACCTGGCCGAGTCTTTTCTGCAGTACCTCATCCAGTACGCCCTGGAGCATTGTGCCGATGATCTGGCCTTCCTGGATAAACGCCTGGCCGAGGAAGAAAAGCAACTGCCCAAAGAGAAACGCCAGCCCATGGGCTTACTGGAACGGCTGCGCTTTGTGTCCCAAAACAACTTCCGCCGGGTGAGCTACACCGAGGCGGTGGACATCCTCCGCCAGTCCAAGCCCAACAAAAAGAAAAAATTCCAATTCCCCATCGACGAGTGGGGGGTAGACCTGCAGAGCGAACACGAAAAATACCTGGTGAAGCACTTCGAAGCGCCGGTGATCCTCTTTGACTATCCGGCCCGCATCAAGGCTTTTTATATGCGGCTCAACGAAGACGAGAATACGGTGCGGGCCATGGACATCCTGTTTCCCGGCATCGGCGAGATCGTGGGCGGCTCGCAGCGAGAGGAACGGCTGGACGTGCTGCGCAACAAGATGGAAGCCATCGGCATCCCGGAAGACGATCTTTGGTGGTATTTGGAAACCCGGAAATTTGGTACTTGTGTGCACAGCGGTTTTGGATTGGGCTTTGAGCGGCTGGTGCAGTTCGTCACCGGCATGGCCAATATCCGGGACGTGATCCCCTTTCCCCGTACGCCGGGCAACGCGGAATTTTAATCCCCACCGCCTTGTAAGGGGGACCCCTCCGGGGCCCTACATTGCGCTGGACCTTTCTACCAACCGGGGACCCCTCCGGGGCCCGCCCATGGTGCTGGACCTTTCTACCAACCGGGGACTCCTCCGGGGCCCGGGGCTGGGAATGGTATTGCCATCAGGCACGCGCCCCCGTCGTTGGCAACGGAGACCCTGGGGAAAAACGTCAAGCCTTTAGTTGCCCCACCCCCTTTATCTTAGTGCCATGAAAAAACGAGGATTATCCCGACTTAGAGAATTGTCCTTGCCGCAAGGGCCCTGGCAGCGCCGAATAGAAGAGGTGATCTACGGTACCGAAACGAAGGCGGGAAAACGGTTTGACCTTATCCTCCTTTCGGTAATCCTCTCTTCTATCATCGTGGTTGTGCTGGAAAGCATCCGCTCCCTTAAAGCAGCCTACGGCAGCACCTTCTTAACCATTGAGTGGATCGTAACCGGGCTGTTTACGGTCGAATACCTCTTGCGCGTCGTGAGTGTGCGTAAGCCCCTGCGCTATGTATTTTCCTTTTTGGGGCTCATCGACCTGCTCTCTTTATTGCCCTCCTACCTGGGCTTGTTGGTAGAGGGAACCGAAGCCCTCATGGTGATCCGCTCCGTGCGCTTTTTGCGCATTTTCCGGATATTAAAGCTCTCCCGCTACATGCTGGGGGCTGATATCCTGGGGGAAGCGCTGCGCAATAGTCGTCCCAAAATCACGGTTTTTCTTACCTCCATCCTCACCATTGTGGTCATTATGGGGGGGCTGATGTACGTGATCGAACCCGATGAAGCGGGCTTTACCAGCATCCCCCGGAGCATCTACTGGGCCATCATTACCATTACCACCGTGGGGTATGGCGACATTGCGCCGGTGACCCCCTGGGGGCAAGCTCTGGCCGCTGTGATCATGCTTTTTGGCTACGCCATCATCGCCGTGCCCACCGGCATCGTATCTTCCGAGATCACGGCGCTAAAAAAAGACAAGATCAAGCCCCACGCTTGCCCGGCGTGCGGCACTACCGATCACGATCGGGAGGCCTATTATTGCAAGACCTGTGGAGCGGAATTGTAGATCCTAATCCTGGTTAGATCGTTACATGCTGCGGTCCTACCGGTTCCACGTGAATATGCACCTCCGCCAGTTGAGGGATCTGAGCCTGCAGATGGTCCTTAAGGCGGTGGGCCAGGGCATGGCCTTCGTCTACCGTGAGATGGCCCCCTACCTGGGCGTGGAGGTCTACCCAGTACTGCATGCCCAGCTTGCGGACGTAGCATTTTTCGGTGGCCTGGATGCCCGGTACCGCCAGGGCCTGGCGGCGGATATGGGCCTCCAGGGCGTCGTAACGGTGCTCGTCCATTACCTCGCCCAGGGCGGGGCGGAAAATGCGGTAGGCATTGTAGAGGATGATGCCGGCGGCCACCAGCGCGGCCCAGTCGTCCAGGGCGGCGTACTCCGGACCCAGCAGCAAGGCCAGGCCTATGCCCAGAAAAGCCGCCAGGGAAGTAATGGCATCGCTGCGGTGGTGCCAGGCATCGGCCGCCACAGTGCTGCTGCCGGAATCCTGGCCGCGGCGCTTGACCAGCCGGTAAAAGGTTTCCTTGATTACGATGATGGCCCCCAGCACGATGAGCGTAAAGGGCGCCGGTAGTTCGTGTTCGTGGCGAATGTTGTGAATGCCCTGGTATATGATGATGGCCGCCGAAGCCACCAAAAATACCACCACCCCAAAGGTGGTAAGCGGCTCCGCCTTGCCATGGCCATAGGGGTGGTTGGCATCGGGTGGCCGGTGCGCATACCGCAGGCCCAGCAGCACCAATAGCGAGGAAAACACATCGGTGCTGCTTTCGATGGCATCGGCCAATAAGGCGAAACTGTTTCCCAGCAGGCCGGTTACTCCTTTGGCCAAAGCCAAAAAAACATTCCCGGCAAGGCTCCAATAAATGCCCCGGCGGGCCTGCTGCTGCTGGTGTTCCATGATACAAAGGTAGACCATTACCTTTGCCCCAAATACCAAGGATATGTACGGAAAAATGCAAGCCCACCTCCAGCAAGAACTCCAACAAATAGAAGCCGATGGCCTCTACAAACGCGAGCGGATCATCACCGGCGAGCAAGGCGCGGAAATCACCGTCCAGGGCGGCCAAAAGGTGCTCAACTTCTGCTCGAACAACTACCTGGGGCTGTCTTCCCACCCCAAAGTGAAAGAGGCCGCCCAAAAGACCCTGGAAAGCCACGGCTTTGGCATGAGTTCCGTGCGCTTTATTTGTGGCACGCAAGACATTCATAAGGAGCTGGAAGAGAAGCTGGCCACTTTCCTGGGCACGGAGGACACCATCCTCTACGCCGCTTGCTTTGATGCCAACGGCGGCATCTTCGAGCCCCTGCTCACGAAGGATGACGCCATCATTTCCGATAGCCTTAACCACGCCTCCATCATAGACGGGGTGCGCCTCTGCAAGGCCCAGCGCTTCCGCTACCAAAACAACGATATGGCCGACCTCGAGACGCAGCTTCAAAAGGCCCAGGATACCGCTCGCTTTAAGATCATCGTCACGGACGGCGTATTTTCCATGGACGGCTACGTGGCCCAGCTCGATAAGATTTGCGATCTGGCCGAGCAATACGAGGCCCTGGTGATGGTAGACGATTGCCACGCCACCGGCTTCATCGGCGCCACCGGCCGCGGCACCCACGAGCTGAACGACGTGATGGGCCGGGTGGACCTGATCACGGGTACCCTGGGCAAAGCCCTGGGCGGCGCCATGGGCGGCTTTACCAGTGGCCGGAAGGAGATCATCGACCTGCTCCGGCAGCGCTCCCGCCCCTACCTCTTTTCCAATTCTCTGGCCCCTTCCATCGTGGGCGCCAGCATCGCCGTGCTGGACCTGCTAAGCGAAAGCACCCACCTCCGCGATAAGCTGGAAGCCAATATCCAATACTTCAAGAAAGGCATCCGCGCGGCCGGTTTTGACATCAAAGACGGCGCTTCCGCCATCGTGCCCATCATGGTGTACGACGCAGCCCTATCGCAGCGCTTCGCCGACCGCCTGCTGGAAGAGGGCATTTACGTGATCGGCTTTTTCTATCCGGTAGTCCCCAAAGAACAAGCCCGCATCCGGGTGCAGCTCAGCGCGGCCCACGAACAAGCCCACCTGGACCAGGCCATCGAGGCTTTTACCCGGGTAGGCCGGGAGCTCGGGGTGGTCGATTAGGCCACGCACTGCTTTTGCAAAGCCCATTTTACCCCACCGCCGTGCCCTCGCACGGCGGTTTTTTTAGGCCTGGCGGCCAAATGTGCGGGTGACTACACCAATGGGCAAGAGGATTTTCCGAATGAGATACTCTTCGCCACTTACACCTCTAAAAGGTTGGAATCAATGCGTTTGACCCCCCGCTGCTTCAGATAATCTATGCTTTAATTCCTCGGTCAACTTAATTCTTTTAAATTGAAGGGTGTTGTTATTGGGAAAGGCTAGGCTTAAAGCTTTTTTGTCTTCGGACAGGTCGTAATCGATTTTGCCTTTCTTCCCGCCGTCTTGGTAAATAATTTGGCGCTGGGTAATGTTACGAATCGGGAAGATTCCTACTTGATCTTCCAGCCCCATATGATATAAGGTGTCGTTCTGCAGTATATAAATCACCCTGCCATAATTTTCTTTTAAATCGTGATTAACTTTTTGATTTATCGCACTTGTTTTGGTGGCATTATCGAATTTTACCCGCATGCCAGTTAACTCCCAAGCACTGTTATTTAATTCATCCTGGCAAGCATTTAGGGAAAGGGTCACAAGCAGACTTAAACAAAAACTGTTCATAATGTTATTTTTTTGTAAAAAGTATGTAAAGAGAACATATTCTCTATACATACTTTATAAGATAACTATATTGGTGAAGTTCAAAATCTCATCTTAATCATTCTTGATCCAAAAGGCTCTTGGCCAATGCCTTTCGCTCCACCTCCGATAAGGTACCATCCCCATTACTATCAGGATTGGGTAAATCTGCAGAACCGGTGAAGTGATGGTCTCCACAAGGCCCTTCCATTTGCCTATCATAACCGCTCTAGGCATCTTTTACCTGACGCGCCCCAAACCAGTAAAGCGGAATACCAATCAACGGTACTGCTATAAGTAGAATTATCCATAACCATTTGGGGTTTTTCGTATCGTTGACTAAGGCGTGATTTAATAGCCATAGCTGATACCCGAAAACCGCTAGGGCCAACACCGTTATGGAAACAACCGTAAAGGCGTTCAACTCGAAAACCATAATTTCTAGAACCATAATAAAAATTAGCTTAACAGGCAAAACGCCAAACAAATAATCCTTCATGAAGACTCTTTTAAGCAGTTTTTAAAATTTTATCCACCAATGGGAGGGCCCGATATCTTCATAGCACAAGTGCCTTCGCAGGTACATTCCACTTGAGGTGGTGCCCCTACAATAAACCTCTCCCGGCATGACTCGGTGGGGTCATCACATCCTCCGTCACAGGTAACCGTATAGGTGGGATGACCCGGGCCCTGAGCAGTAAAAGTTACTGTTTCTTCCGTTCCGTCACCTTCCCTCAGGTGATAGCGGACCCCAAAAAAGGAAGGACTTCGCACTATCGAATATTGCGTCACCTCTGGTTTTTCATCGTATGCAGATAGATAATTTTGAAGTTCTCCCAAAAATGCATCCTCATAATCACCTATAAGCGTATTTAACAAACGGTGGGCCGCGCCGTCCGTAAGTATCCGACCTTCCGAGGG
>CAJXMS010000021.1 GCA_913056475.1 uncultured Bacteroidota bacterium | reverse complement strand
TCATTCCCGGCAGCGCGCAGGCGGTCCAGCACCTGCATGGCGCTGAGGTGGTCTATACCCGGATCTACGCCTATCTCGTTGATTACCGTGACGCCTTTTTTGCGGGCTTTTTCGTCCAGGGCCTGCATTTCCGGGCTTATATAGCTGGCCGTCACCATCGGGATGCCCTTATCGATGCAGGCTTCCGCCACCGGCACGTGCATATGCGCCGGCAGCATACTCACCACCAGCTGGGCCTCATCTATGGCCGCCGTACGCGCCTCCGCATCCCGGATGTCCAGCTCTAAGGCACGGCTGCGTGCATGTGGGCCGGCCTTTTCCGCCGCCCAGTCGTAGTTTTGGTCAGCTATGGTTAGATGCCAGTCTTCCGCCTCCGCGTGCGTTTGCAAATATTTGATAAGGCTCGGCGTGCTACGGCCCGCCCCCAGGAGAAGAATATTTTTCATAAGAAGGATTTTTTTCACCAGCGGGCAAATTTAGAATTAAAGCCACGCGCGCTACCTTTGTCCTCTATGAAGTTTATGCGCGTTTTGCCGCTCGCCCTTGCCGGGCTCTTCTGTTTTTCGGCCTTCGGCCAAAGGAGTATTGTCCTGGAAGAAAAAATAGGTGCCCCTTTTAGATTGGCCGTAGATGGCTACTTACAAAATAGCCAGCCGCTCCGCCGGTGGGTTCTAAAGGATTTACCCGCTGATTCGCTCCCCGTTTACCTCATTCCGGGCCGGGGGGCGCAGCCACCGGTTTTCCGCTATTTACATTTGCCCGATGAGGGCCAGTACCGCTATGTCCTGGTGCGCAATTTTGCCGGGGAACTGCAGCTTCGTTACCGCGGTCAGGCCGGGGAGGCGTCTCGTGATTACCCGCAGATAGCCTTCTCCCGGGATTTAGAATACCGCCCCGCTCCCTCAGAAGCAGGGAGCAAAGAAGGGGTTTCCGCCCAGGTGGCAGTCCCTTCTGAAGAAGCGCTAGCCGTGCCCCCGCCAGAGCGAGCAGCGGCAGTTCAAAAGGCCGTACAGCCGCGGGAAAAATCACCTCCGGCCCAGAAACAGCCCAGGGCCGCGGGCGCCAATGCCACGGTAGAAGAGACCAGGCAGGGAGAAACGGAAGAACCTGTAGCCGAAGAACCGCCCGCGGCTGGTCAAAAAAGGCCCTCGGAATCTGGTAGCGCAAGCCCCCTGGTTAAGTCCTCGGAAGAAGAAAATCCCGCTAAAGAAAACCCCCGCCAGAACGGGGGCAATCAGCTCGATGAACAAGAGGCGCCGCCGGGCTCGCAGACGATCGACACCCTGCGCAGCGAGGCCCCAAGGGCGCCGGCCGATTCTGCTCAGGTGGCGGTTTTTGTCCGGGAGCTGCAGGCCTTAAAATGCGAGTTTGAGAGACTGGCGGCCACCCGCCGCTTTTTGGATCAATTTACGCCCGTTCCCCAGGCTATTCCTCGCTTGCTGGAGGCCTTTCGATATGATCAAAGCCGGGTAGACCTCATCAACGAGATCCTGGCTGAGCGGCCGGATTGGGTGGCGCATTTGCCGGAATGGCTGCCCGTTTTAGATTACCAAATGAGCCGGCGCAAACTGGAAAAGAAGTGGCATGAAGAATAATACCTCCTTCATAATCTTTGCGGCGGCGCTGCTGGGCGCCGTAGCGGTTATGGCGGGTGCCCTGGGGGCCCATGCCCTGGAAGCCCATCTGAGCCCCGCGGAGCTCACCACCTACCGCACGGCCGTTCGTTATTTGGCCTGGCACGCGCTGGGCTTACTCGGTTTGGCGACGCTGGGGCGGCAAGGCTTTTCCGCGCTTTGGACAGCGCGCCTTTGGCTGGTAGGGAGCCTGCTCTTCAGTGGAAGTATTTTTTTGCTGGTGCTGGACCAGCTTTGGGGCGCTGCCTGGTCCTGGTTGGGGCCCGTTACACCCCTCGGGGGGCTTTTATTGATAGCGGGCTGGGTACTTTTGGCCGTTAAGGCCCTTCAACAAATGCGCGCAGCTCAAGCCAAAAACCCCTGAAAGTGTACTTTTTACACGAAGGTAAATAACTAAAAAATGGCCTTTTTAAGGCCAGGGCAAAGGGCATTATGCCCTATTTTTGTGGCCCTCAAACCCGAAAGAAACGAACCGTTTTATGCATTTCACCGAAATTAAGCCCGAAAAAGATTCTCTGGAACCTTATGGCATCAGCGATGCGCAGCCCCGCTGGAATCTGGCTCCGGAAGCGCTGGAAGAAATATCGATAGAAAAAGGTCTGGCCCGCCGTACCGATACGGGTGCTATCTCTATTAATACAGGCGAATTTACCGGGCGTTCGCCCCAGGACCGCTTCATTGTGAAAGATGATCTTACCCGGGACCACGTTTTTTGGGGCGACATTAATAAGCCTTTTGCGCCCGAGCACTTTCAAAGTCTCCGCGAAAAGTTGACCGGCTACATGAGTGGGCGGGAACTTTACGTACGGGACGTGTACGCCTGTGCGGACGAGCGTTATCAACTTAAAATAAGGGTGGTGACGGAGCTTCCCTGGAGCAATCTCTTTGCCCACAATATGTTTCTCCGCCCTAGTGAAGAAGAGCTTAGCGATTTTGAACCGGACTGGGTGGTGCTGAATGCACCCGGTTTTCATGCCAATCCGGCCGAAGACCACACCCGCCAGCACAATTTTGCCATTCTCAATTTTAGTGAGCAGATGGCCATCATTGGCGGGACCGGCTATACGGGTGAGATTAAAAAAGGTATTTTTTCCGCCCTGAATTTTATCCTGCCCCATCAGCATAATGTTCTTAGTATGCATTGCTCGGCCAATTTGGGCAAGGATGGCGATACGGCGCTTTTCTTTGGCCTGTCCGGTACCGGAAAAACTACCCTTAGTGCGGATCCGCATCGCAAGCTCATCGGCGATGATGAGCATGGCTGGACCGATGATGATGTGATCTTTAACTTCGAAGGAGGTTGCTACGCTAAAGTGATCGACCTTAGCGAAGACAAAGAGCCGGATATTTACCGGGCTATCAAGCAGGGCGCGCTTTTGGAAAATGTGGCCATAGATGAGAATGGCGCGGTAGATTATGAAGATAGTTCTATTACCGAGAATACCCGGGTGAGCTATCCTATTTATCACATAGACAATATAGCGGTACCCTCCCGGGGCGGTAATCCCAAAAATGTCTTTTTCCTCACTTGCGATGCCTATGGGGTGCTGCCGCCCATTTCTAAACTGACGCCCGGGCAGGCGGCTTTCCACTTCATCAGTGGCTATACGGCCAAAGTAGCCGGAACAGAAGCGGGTATCACGGATCCCCAGGTGGCTTTTTCAGCCTGCTTTGGAGAGCCCTTTATGCCTTTGCACCCCACTTACTATGCGGAGATGCTTTCGCGGAAAATGAAAGAAGCCGGGGTAAATGTTTGGCTGGTTAATACCGGCTGGAGTGGAGGTGCCTACGGCACTGGAAGCCGCATGAAGCTCAAGTATACACGGGCCATGATCACAGCGGCCTTAGAGGGTAAACTGGAAGAGGTAGAATTCCGCAAGCATGAGGTTTTCGGACTGCGTATGCCTACGACCTGCCCTGAGGTGCCCAGCGAAATCCTTTTTCCCCGCAATACCTGGGCGGATAAGGATGCCTATGACGAGACGGCTCGTAAGCTGGCCCAAAAGTTCATTGAGAACTTTAAGACCTATGAAGAATTCGCCAATGAGGAAATTATGGCAGGGGCGCCGCGGGTTTCCACCAGCGTAGGCTAGCCTTAAAGCCTGGTTTTTTTAGAAAATCTTTAGCTTATTTATCACCGCTCTGGCCAGCCAGGGCGGTGATTTCGTTTTAGGGCATGATATTCCGTAAGAAGACTTTGCTACCTTGCCCGCTCTAATTGAGCAGCACTTCTATGAGTAAGACGGCGCGTAGCATCTATTTTTCCGGTTGGGTACTTCTGATATTCGGGGCAATTCTCATATTCTTACCGCAGCAGGTTATGCTCTTTTTTTGGAAAGACCTGGTGGCCGATTATTGGCTGCGCACCCTGGGCTTCTTTATGCTCATGGAAGGCATGTTTTGTTATAAATCTTCCTTTTACGAGATTACGCCGCTTTACCGATGGGTCCTTAACTTTCGGCTTTTTCAGCCAATCTTTTTTGTGGTGCTCTTACTGGTAGATTACGCTAATCCTGGTTTAATGCTCTACTCTACCCTGGAATTGCTTCTAGGGCTTTACAGCTTTTTGATGTACAAGAGCGAGTATTCAGCTTGATCGCCCTGGGGCAGGGAAAAGGCGTGCCCAGCATGGAGAAGGAAGCGGGGAGCGTGGCATCCCTTACCGGCGAGTTGCTGGAGAAAGACAAGGCTTTAAAAGAGCGGGCCTTCGCTTTAAACTCCCACCGGATAAGTTTCTTGATGCCGCTTTCTGGCCATTTAGAAAAGGGGGAATTTGGCTTGATTTATTTCAGTAGCAAGCGCTTATAACGCTGGGCCAAAAGGCGGTCCTTACGCATATCCATGGGCCGGTGCTGGCCGGCGGCAAAGGCCCGGGCCTGGTCTTTGTAGTGCGGGCTTAAGGGATTACCGGATTGCCCGGTAGGGTTGATGCTTTCCGCCTCTTCTACCGCTCCAAAATCAATCCCGATACGCATGGCCGGGCCCGATACGGCATTAAGGTAGCGCCCATCGGACAGGGCAAAGGCTTGTTTATTGATCACTTCTTCCCCACCGTCGATGGGTAAGGGGCCTACGTTGAGCCAGCTGGCTAGGGGGGCGGGTAAGTTTTCACTGAAATTATGCTTGTGGACGGCTCCGTGCACCTTACCCCAGCGCCATGCCTCTACATCTCTTCCCCAACGCTCCGCGAGCAGGGGGAGGGTCGTGTCCCAGGCATCCTGAGCTATTTCGCCCAGCGTTTCCCGCGCAGCGGTGTTTTGCCGGTCCCACCATGGGCTGTTTTCCTTATGCAGGAGGGCGGGCACGGAGCGGCGGGGTATCATGGTAGCCATAAGCTGGGAAAAAAGGGTATCGCCCAGCTCATCCTGCATCCCCTGCTGCAGGAGTTGATACAGCAGCGGATAGTAAAGCACCGGCACCTGACTATCGACGGTGTGCTCGCCCTCCCAACTACGGGCTTTTTTTAGCACCGCGGCCTCCCAGGGAGCGCGGGCTTTTATTCCGTCCAGCACCATTTTTAAATTTTGAGGATATTGGGGCGAACGGTCCGTAAGGGCCAGGGCCTGTGAATCCTCTAGTTCCCAGTCTTGTGCCGTATCCAGCGCTGCCGTGATGGCCTGAGCCCGCAAGCCGCGGTAGTAGTAGCCCGGGTACACCTCGCCATTTATCAGACGGGAAGGGTTGTTGGCACTATACACGTAGCCTTGGGGTGGGTTTAAGGCATGGGGATTGCTATCGGCTGGGAAGTAGCCTTGTATTTCGTCCCGTCCCGAGGCGCCATCCAGGAGGCGTCGCGGGTTTACGTGCGGGGGTCTTTTGCGCAGCTTGGCTACGGCCCACCATCCTATATTACCTGCCGTATCGCCGTACATCACGTTGAGTCCCGGGGCAGCCAGGCGGTTTACTTGACGGTAAAACTGCTCCATATCCTGAGCCGCCCACATTTGGTAAGCGACCTGCACTGCTTCCATGGGGAAGTCCAGGAGCGTCCAGGAGGCCGCTACCGGCGGAGCGTTCTGGGGTAGTTTATCCAGCACTCCGTTGAGGATGGGGCCATGCGGGCTACGACGCACCACTAAGGTATCCGTGGGGGCGTTTTTGACGGCAATTAATTCCTTCTTTTTTATCAGCGTTTCCCAGCGGCCCCGGTAGCGCACCGAATCGCCCTGAATGGTTTCCCGGTATAGGTCCAGGTCGTCGTTTAAAAACATGGTAAGCCCCCAGGCGTGATGGTCGGTATGGCCTATAAGCGGATAGGGAAAGCCTGCCAAGAAATTACCGTAGAGTTTCAATCCGGGGGCCTCCAGGTGGGCTTCGTACCACACGCTCGGTTGGCTGTAGCCTATGTGGGTATCGTTGGCAAAGAGCACTTCTCCGCTTTTGGTTTTTTCGGGGCCCAGCACCCAGGCATTGCTGGCGCGGTATACCGGCAGGGGCAGCGCATCCATTACGGCTGCGGTATGCTGGTGGAGCACTTTGGGTAGGTAGGCCAGGCTATCCGGAGCGGTAGGGCTGTTTATAGTGGTGTGGTTTTGGGCGTAGCCCAAATGTAAATCCTCCCAATAGGAGCTATCCAGCTTGGCATGGAGCTGTTCCACTACGGGGTCCGTTTTGAGCGACTGGTCAAAAGAGTAGCTCATGTAGGCTACGATGTAATAGAGGTCTTCCGGGGTGAAGCGCTGGCGGGGAATGCCTGCCATCACAAATTCCAGGGGTTTGGGGCCCATTTCTACAAATGCATTGATGCCTTCCAGATACGCCAGGGCCAGGCGCTGGTAGCTGCTGTCCGCGCTTTGCATAAAGCGCTGTGCGGATGCCCGGCTGTGGGCTGGAAGCCCCAGTGTGCGGAAAAAGCGGTCTACCGGCAGGAGTTCGGGCCCCAGGACCTCTGCCAGCCGGCCCGCGCCTACCCGGCGCATCATTTCCATTTGAAAGAGGCGGTCTTGAGCGTGCACATAGCCCAGGGCGGTGAAGGCTGCTTCCTGGCTGGGAGCGTAGATGTGGGGAATGCCTACTTCATCGTAAAGCACTTCTACCTCTTCCTGCAGGGCAGCCAGGTCCCGGGTACCTTCGTACTGAGGTTTATAGTGATAATAAGCCCAGGTGGCCCCCAGGGCCAAAAGGACGATTAAAATACCCAGCCCCCAGGCCAGACCCCTTAAGATTCTCATAGTGCAGTCCTTTTAGACTGCTGCAATTTAGCGATCCTAAGCTTATGACTTTCAAGCGGAGGTAGAAAGCCTTAGCGCTGACGGCGGTTGCTGTAAATGAGAAAGCCCAGCGCTACGGCAAAAAGCCCCAGTGCTACGTAGTTGCCCCCGTAATAGATGAGCAGGGCTACCAAAGCACAGGCGGTGAAAGCCCCCAGGGCGGTGAGAAACCACCCCCCGATCACATTGAGCACGCCGGCTACCCGGTAAGGCGCGCTTTCGGCGCCCCAGGCCCGGTCAGAGAGGGAGGTGCCCATGGCTACCATAAAGGAAACATAGGTGGTGGAGAGGGGGAGTTTAAGCGAAGACGCAAAGGCGATGAGGATGCTGGCAATGACCAAATTCACGGAGGCCCTTACGAGGTCAAAGGCAGGACGGTCTTGCTCGGTCAGATTAGGGGTTCGGAGCCGGGCATTTAGTTTATCCAGCGTGGGATTGGGTACTACCGTGGTAAAGAAGTTATTGAACCCATTGGCTGCTTGCACAATGCCCCGGGAAAGCGCATTGGGCTTAAAGCGCTCCGATACGGCTCCTTGAGCGCCCAGCTTCACCTCCGTGTCCGTCACTTTACGAGCCTTGGCGGAAAACCAAAGGGTAACTACCATGATGCCCCCGGCAATAAAGAGCAGGTATTTGGGGGTTTGGACCGCCGCCGCTAGCTTTTCCATGCTGTAGGCATCTGCTGCCATACCGCTGGCCTCCCAGAGTTGATAGGACTGGAGTCCGGCCAGGGGCACGCCGATAAAATTGACCAGGTCATTGCCCGCAAAGGCCAGCGCAAGCGAAAAAGTGCCCGCAAAAACCACCATGCGGAGGGGGTTTACGTTCCGTTTTTTTTGCAACACCCACAGGAGGAAAGTACCCACCAAAAAGATAAGCCCCGTAAGCAGTAGCATGTGCTCACTTAGAAAGGCATCCACGCTTGGCCCCAGGTTAGCTCCTTTAAGGCCCTTTACGGCAATAAAAAAGAAAATAATGGCCAGGGAGAGACCGGCAAAGAGGGGGCCAAACCGACCCTGGCTGCGCTTAAGGTCAAAGGTGAACCAAAGCCGGGCCAGCCATTGGGCCAGCGCCCCCACCGTGAAGGCGATACCCACCGAAAGAAAAATGCCGGCAATGATCAGAGAAGCCTTGTTGAGGTTGATCAGGTCCGTAAAAGCATAGGCGGGCTGGGTGGCCTCACTATACATAAGGGCTCCCACCATCACGGTGGCGCCCAAAAGCTCAAAAACGATCGATACCGTGGTACTGGTGGGCATCCCCAGCGAATTAAAGGTGTCCAGCAGCAGAATATCTGTGATCATGACCGCCGAAAAAATGGCCATTACTTCGGCAAACGAAAAGTAGGAAGGGGTAAAAATGCCTTTACGGGCTACCTCCATCATGCCGCTGGAGAAAACGGCCCCCACAAAAATACCGAGGGCGGCGATGATAAGAATGGTACGCCGGGAGGCCACCCGCGAGCCAATGGCCGAGTTGAGAAAATTTACGGCATCATTACTTACGCCCACCACTAAGTCTCCTACGGCGATTACCAGGAGGGCGATAACGAGAAAAAGATAGCTGTCCATGGGGCAGGGCGTAAAAGTTGGTTGGCTGCAGGTTTTCCTTTTGATGAGCGCCGGGCGCAAATGTTCAAATCAGATGTTACCTCCACGTTAAGCATGGAAAGGCCCGGTATGACGGCGGATCAAACTGGTTCGGGCAGGCCATTTTTAAGGCGCTAAATTAAGGGGTTGGCCCTTTTTTCTTTTGGCCGGCAGGCCGCTTGTTGCCACCGGGGAGCCGGATCCCCTTTTTTAAAGTCTGGTGTGATTATTGTTAAGGTTAATGAAGTGCTCCAAAGATATACTATCTTTGAGCCCTTAATAAAATTAAAAGATAAGCAGTATGAAAACGATTATCAGCACATTAGCGCTGGTTCTGACGGCTACTTTCAGCTTTGCCCAAAAAGCCGATGAGAACCCTAATGCCCCTAAAATCAGCTTCGAAAAAGAAGTGATTAACTACGGCACCATCGAAAAAGGAGCCAACGGAGTGCGCAATTTTGAATTTACCAATACGGGTAAAGAGCCCCTCATCATTACCAAAGCCAAGGGAAGCTGCGGCTGTACGGTTCCGAGCTGGCCCAAGAAGCCCATCGCGCCCGGCGAAAAGGCCAAAATTAAAGTGAAGTACGATACCAAGCGGGTAGGGCCCATCAGTAAGAGTGTGACGGTACACTCCAATGCTGCTACCCCCGTAAAGGTCCTCTACATCAAAGGCAAGGTGGAGCGCAAGCCGCAGCCTAAAACGACCCCCAAAAAGGAAAGCAGCAGCATGATGTCTAAGTAAAAGGAACACCGGTCCACGCGCATTGCGCGGGGATAACTACCTTTGCCACCCTGCCAATTGACGGCGTTGAATCGTCATCAATGGGCAGGGTTTTTTGTTATGAAGACCACCTGTATTAAAGCCACTTTTAAAAGCAGTTTTTATGCCCGCTATATCGCTCAAGGGGCAAACCATGCCCGAATCGCCCATTCGTAAGCTTGCTCCCTTCGCGGAGGCAGCCAAATACCAGGGCAAGGAAGTGTATCATCTCAATATAGGGCAGCCCGACATCAAGACGCCTCCACGGGCGCTTGAAGCCGTCCGCCAGGCGGAGCTGGATATTCTGGCCTATAGCCCTAGCGATGGCTTTGCCAGTTACAAAGAGAAGCTGGCCGCCTATTATGCCCATCATGATATTGAAATTGCCCCGGAAGATCTGATGGTAACCACCGGCGGCTCGGAGGCCCTGCTCTTTGCCCTCAATTCTATTACAGACCCGGGCGATGAGGTAATTATTCCCGAACCCTTTTATGCCAATTACAACGGCTTTGGTATTAGTGCCGGGGTTTCGGTAGTGCCGGTTACGGCCCGTATTGAGGAAGAGTTTGCCCTACCGCCCATTGAAGATTTTGAAGCGCTCATAGGGCCCAATACGCGGGCTATTATGATATGTAATCCCGGTAATCCTACGGGCTATCTCTATTCCCTGGAGGAGTTGGAAAAGCTCCGCAAAATCTGCCTCCAGCACGATATCTACCTCATAGCCGATGAGGTGTACCGGGAGTTTGCCTACGAAGGCGCTCGTCACTATTCCATCCTCACCCTGGAGGGCCTGGAAGAGCACGCCATCGTGGTAGATAGTGTCTCGAAGCGTTACAGCATGTGTGGCGCCCGGATAGGTTGCCTCATTTCGCGCAATAGTGCCTTGATGGCTACCGCTTTGAAGTATGCCCAGGCCCGGCTCAGTCCTCCCACCTTGGCGCAAATTGCCGCCGAAGCCGCCCTCACTACGCCCGAACATTACTATGAGGAGGTGCAAAAGGAGTACCGGGAGCGCCGCGATATCCTGATCGATGGCCTGGCCGAAATGGAAGGCGTCTATTGTCCCCGGCCCAGGGGCGCTTTTTACGCCGTGGCCCAGCTTCCCGTAGATAGCGCCGAGCGTTTTGCCCAGTGGCTGCTTTCGGCGTTTGAAGTAGACGGTAAGACCATCATGGTGGCCCCGGCAGAAGGGTTTTACGCTACGCCCGGCATGGGGGGCAATCAGGTACGCCTGGCTTATGTGCTGGAAAAACCTAAGCTTAAAGAAAGCGTGGCTATTTTACAACAGGCCCTGGAAACCTATCCCGGTACGCATTATTGACCCTCGCTTATGGCCGTATCCGCTTTACCCTTTCGGGAAAATGTATCCCTCAAGCCTTACAATACTTTCGGTATAGAAGCCACGGCCCGTTATTTTTTGGAGCTGGAAGAAGAGGCGCAACTCTTCGCTCTCCTAAAAAATCCCCTCTTTAAGCAAGAACGGGTGCTATGGCTGGGCGGAGGTAGCAACCTGCTGCTCACCGGTCATTTTCCCGGCCTGGTGGTGCGGGTAGCGCTGCGGGGGCGTTCGCTTACTCCCCTCAGCGAGGAGGAAGTGCTGCTGGAAGCATCCGCCGGCGAAAATTGGCATGAACTAACCTGTTTTGCCCGGCAAAAAAAACTCGGCGGCATCGAAAACCTTTCCCTCATCCCCGGGCAGGTGGGTACCGCTCCCGTTCAAAACATCGGGGCCTACGGGGTAGAACTGAAGGATGTTTTTCACAGTTTGCAGGCTTTTGACCTGGTGCAGGGACATTTCGTAACCTTTCGCAAAGCTGCCTGCCAGTTTGCTTACCGCAACAGCATCTTTAAGCAGGCCGGTAAGGGCCGTTACCTGATTACCCGGTTGGTCCTGCGCCTCCGGAAGCCTCCCCATCAGTTGCATCTTAATTATGGCAGCTTACAGGCGGAAGTAACCCGCCGAAAAGAGACGCCCACCATTGATACCGTGGCCGAGGCCGTCATTGCTATTAGGCGGGCTAAGCTGCCTGATCCCGCTCAAGTGGGCAATAGTGGTAGCTTTTTTAAAAACCCCGTGGTAACCGCCTCTGTCCACCAAGACTTACATGCCCGCTTCCCGGAAATAAAAGCTTTTGCCCTGCCAGATGGTCGCTACAAGCTGGCCGCTGGCTGGCTTATAGAAAGCGCTGGCTGGAAGGGATATCGCCGGGGGGATGCAGGGGTGCACCCCCGGCAGGCTTTGGTTTTAGTCAATTATGGCGCCGCCAAAGGCACAGATATTGCAGCCCTGGCGGAGGAAATTGCCTCTTCGGTATTTCGTACCTTTGGGGTACGTTTAGAAGCGGAAGTTAATATCATTTAGTATGGAAATATTCATCATTGCCGCCCTGCTCCTGGGCCTCGGATTTGCCGGAATAGCCGTAAAGATCTGGGCCAAAAAAGACGGCGAATTTTCGGGCACTTGCGCCAGTAATAGCCCTTTCCTAAACGATTCCGGGGAGCCCTGTTCGTTTTGTGGGGCCAGCCCCGAGGACAAGTGCCAAAACGACGAAGTAAGTTACGAGACGGTCAAGTAGAGATACCGGACCGGAGCTGTCTTCATTAAAGGCCGAGCATTACCCTTTCTGCCCGTCTTCTGCAAACGGATAGAACCACTCCCTACGTTTAAGGGTTGCCTGGGTATTAAGATAAACCCGTTTATGCCCAAGCACCCCCGAGTATCCCAGCAGCTTTACCTTCTTACCGCGACTAAACCGGCCGAAGAAATGGCCACACGCGACCAGCCCTATTACGCCGCAGGTACCATCCAGTGGGTAAGTCGCCTTGCCTTTGAGCCACCCCTATTGGGGGTTTCCGTAGGCCTGTTTAGCCATCTTAATGAAACCATTGATCACAGCGGATCCTTCACCCTTCACCTTTTAGACCAAGCTCGTGCGCATTATGCCGAGCGTTTTGCCGGGTCCAACCGGGTAGAAGATAACACTATCAATGGGGTAGCCTTTACGCTCAAAGGGCGCGCCCTGCTCCTGGAAGAGCTTCCCTACCTCCACTGCCGGCTTAAGCAAAGCCATCGCCACGGCGATCATACCCTGCACGTGGGCGAGATCATAGAAAGCCGTGCGCTCCCTGCCGGGTGGCAACCTCTGGTCACGGCCCAGGATGAGTTGGATTATCATCAAACCCTGGCCCAAAAAGGCTAAGCAGGTAAAATCTGGTACACCGTCAAGCCACTCCGGAGTTTTGGTTCCACGAAGGTGCTCTTTGGCGGCATGGTGAGGCCCGCATCACTTACCTTTTTGATCTGTTCTATGGGGACCGGGTATAGGGCAAAAGCCACCGAATGCTTACCCGCCCGAACATTTTCTTCCAGGCCTTCCAGGCCCTCGGTGCCCGCCATAAAGTCTATGCGTTCATCCGAACTTAGATCGTGGATATCAAAAATAGGGGCCAGGACGTGCCGATTGAGGATTTCCGCGTCAAGGTGATCTACCGGGTCACTGGGGTCGTAGGTCCCCATTTTAGGCGCTAGCTTGTACCAATTACCTTCCAAAAACATCCCGATTTCGTGAATTTTTTCCGGCTTGCAGGGGGTCGTTCCCCGGGGTTCTATCAGAAAGTGGCTGGACAATTCTCGTAGGATTTGGTGAGTCCCCTTCTCCGTTGTGTTGCGCAGTAGGCGGTTATAATCGTATACCTTCATCTGTTCCTCCCCGATGAGCAAAGCCATGAAGTAGCGATGGGCGTCGCTTGCCGGTGGATTTGGCCGCTCATCCACCCGCTGGGCCAGCAGGGCAGAGCTGGCACAGCGGTGATGCCCATCAGCGATATAAAGCGCTTCTTGCCGCGCCATGGCCTGTTCTACCACTTGCTGGTGGGCTGTATCGCTTACCAGCCATAGCTGATGCAAGACCATGTCCGTGCTGGTAAATTCGTATTCCGGTCTATGCCCCAGGTAACGGGCAAAAAGCTTATCCAGCTCCCCGTCATCTTCATAGGTAAGCAACACCGGCTCGGCGTTAATGCGGGTCGTTTCCAGGTAATCGGTAAAAAGCTCTTCCCGGCGGGTAAGGGTTTTTTCGTGCTTTTTGATTTTTCCGGCCTCATAGTCGGCCACGGCTACGCCGGCTATCACCCCCACGTATTCGTTGCCATCTTTTTCCTGCCGGTAAATGTAATATTGCGGGGCCGGATCTTGCCGGAAAGTACCCGCCTGCCAGGCTTTTTCAAAGGCATCCCGTACCAGGCCAAACTTCTGGGGGCCGTGCTCCAGGTTCCAGCCTTCGCGGGGATTGATTACGTGGAGGAAGGTGTAGGGGTTGTTATTGAGCTTGTCGTTGAGTTCCGTTTCCGAATAAGTCAAATAAGAGCGGGTGGCCACCAGGTAGGCCTTATCGCGGGGAGGTCGTAGGGCGGGGAAGGGTTTTACAGCTATCATGCGGCGAAAATAGCGCAGCTATTTTTATTGTTTTTAGGCCTGCCGGCCAAATGTCAGTTGCCCGGCCACTTGACCACGGCCTTAAGGTGCTACCAACGCGCCCTCTTTGAGGTGACTTAGGCCACACAGCGCCGGTACCCTCCCGGGCGGACGATCTTTGCTTCGTATCTTTGAAGGTGAAATTAAAAACAGAACCCATGGCGCAAAATCAAATAGGCTTAGAGCCTAATAAAGCTAGCAAACTGGCCACTAAACTCAATGAGCTTCTGGCCAATTACCAAATTTTTTACAGCAATTCCCGGGGCTTGCACTGGAACATCAAGGGCGATAAGTTCTTTGAGTTACATCTTAAATTTGAAGAGCTCTATCAGGATTCTTTTGAAAAGATAGACGAGATCGCCGAGCGCATTCTTACCCTGGGCGAAACGCCTCTGCATAACTTCTCGGACTACCAAAAACTGGCGCGGGTAAAAGAAGCCGTGAATGTAAGCGCTGCCGAAGCCAGTGTGCAGGTAGTTCTCGATGGCTATCAGGTACTTTTAGAACTGGAGCGGGAAATTTTAACGCTCTCTGATGATGCCGATGATGAGGGCACCAATGCCCTTATGAGCGATTACATCCGCGAACAGGAAAAAAGTGTATGGATGTACAGTTCTTTCTTAGGCCGCTAAGCCCTAGAAGGGGACGTAGCTAATGGAAAAGGGGGATTTTCCCTCTTTTTTATTTTTACCGGGCACTTGGATGGGGCGGGACCTACATTTGGCCGAAGGCCTCAAATACCCGAGGGGTCCTGTGCCAGAAGAAACAGCCTTAGTCGAGTCGCGCTTGAAGCTCCTGCAATAGTTCGTTCAAGGTTTTGCTGGGGCGCATGGCCCGGCGTACCTGTTCCTCCCGGGGAAAGTAGTAGCCGCCCAACTCTTGTGCGTTGCCCTGGGCATCCAGAAGTTCTTGTGTAATGCGTTTCGCTTGTGCTTCCATAAGGGGGTGAAAGCTGGCAAACACTTCTTTTAAGGGGAGGTCTTCGTCTTGCTGGGCCAGGGCCCGGGCCCAGTAGAGCGCCAAGAAAAAATGGCTGCCGCGGTTGTCTATTTCTTTTACCTTACGAGAAGGGCCTTTGCCTTCTTCCAGATAGCGGCTGATGGCCTTGTCCAAGGTATTGGCCAGGACCCGCGCACGGGGGCGGTTAAAGGTGTTGGCCAGGTGCTCCAGAGAGGCGGTGAGGGCCAGGAATTCCCCCAGGGAATCCCAGCGCAGGTGACCTTCTTCTATGAATTGCTGGACGTGCTTGGGAGCGGAACCTCCCGCGCCGGTCTCAAATAGGCCGCCGCCCTTCATAAGAGGTACAATGGAAAGCATCTTGGCGCTGGTACCTACTTCCAGGATAGGGAAGAGGTCGGTCAGGTAGTCACGCAAGATATTGCCCGTTGCGCTAATGGTGTCTAAGCCGCGAATCACGCGCTCTAATGTGTAACGCATGGCACGCACCTGGCTCATGATTTGGATATCCAAA
>CAJXMS010000020.1 GCA_913056475.1 uncultured Bacteroidota bacterium | reverse complement strand
CTCTTGGGTAATATTCCGGTCCATTTTTTGGCGGTGGGTATTGTGGTCGTTTACCTCATTGCTTACTTCGGCCACAACCTTTTCGTCGGGCTGCGTCAGGAGATTCACCGCCAGCTTTCCGTGGGCGATCCGGCCTGCGGCGTTAATGCGGGGCCCGAGGGTAAATACCACATCGCGGATATTCATGGGTTTATCGTCCTTTCCAGCTATTTTTCGCAGCCAGGACAGGCCTTTCCGCGGTTTTTCGTTGATCAGACGCAGGCCAAAGTAGGCCAGGGTTCGGTTTTCCCCCGTTATGGGTACAATATCGGCTCCAATGCTCACCGCCAGGAGGTCCAGGAGCCGTTTCCATTGCTGGTCCGGCAGGTTCCATTGCTGGCACAAGGCTTGTACCAGCTTGAACCCCACCCCACAGCCACTCAATTTCGGATAGGGATAGGCGCAGTCTGGCCGGGCAGGGTCGAGGACGGCTACGGCGCTAGGGAGTTCCTGGTCTGGGAGATGGTGGTCACAAATAATAAAGTCAATGCCTTTTTCGGCAGCGTAGCGCACCTGTTCATGTGCTTTTATGCCGCAGTCCAGGGCTATGATGAGGCTTATTCCTTCCTGGGCCGCCTGGTCTATACCTGCGCGGGACACGCCGTAGCCTTCTTTGTACCGATCGGGGATGTAAGTGGTAAGGGGCACGGGGTAGTGCGGGGCCAAAAAGGAATACAGAGCCGCCACGGAGGTGGTGCCATCCACATCGTAATCGCCGTAGATCATGATTTTTTCTTCCTTGGCCCGGGCCTTCTCGATGCGGCTTACGGCCTTATCCATGTCTTTCATCAGGAAGGGGTCGTGTAAGTGACGCAGGTCGGGTCTAAAGAATACCCGGGCGGCTTCATAGCTTTCTATCCCGCGCTGTACGAGAAGTTGGCAGAGAGGCCGGACTATGCCCAGTGCTTTTTGGAGGGCATCTACTTTTTCGGCAGGCGGCGAGGGTGGAGCTGTCCAGCGGTGTTGCATGGCAGGGTTAAAGTTTAAAACAGCCTAGCAAGTTACTTTATTAGGCCCTGCGGGCCAAATGTGTTTTATCGAGGCGACCTGGTTTTAGGAACGTGATAGCTGTGTATCGATGCTGTATTTGTGGATCAGCTGGAAGAGTTCGTGGACAATTTCGGGGTCCAATCCTTTTTTAGTGCCGTATTGTTTGCGGTTTTCCAAGACCTTAAACCAGCGGCGCATTTGAAAGATGGTGGCTTCGTTGGCTTCTTTGACGGGCCCTATTTGCTCCACCAGGCGAAGACGTTCCCGGAGGATGTCCAGCAGTTGTTCGTCTACTCGGTCTATTTGACGGCGGAGGTCTTCCAGTTTTTGAATGAAGCGCTCATTTTCGGGCGCTTCTTTGCGGTACACCAGGTGATCAAGGATATGGCTTAGTTCACGGGGGGTAACCTGCTGGCGGGCATCGCTGAGCGCATGGCCGGGAGCATGATGACTTTCGATGATCAAGCCTTCCATTCCCAAGTCCAAGGCGCTTTGGGCTACTTCGCCAATGAGTTCGCTTTTACCGGCTATATGGCTAGGGTCGCAGAGCACGGGTATATCGGGCCGTTGGGTGCGGAGCGCAAAGAATATTTCCCACTTGGGCTCATTGCGGAAAGGTTGGCTTTGGTAGGCATAAAAACCCCGGTGGATGGCCATTAGCTGGGAGATGCCCTTTTTCTCCAGTCTTTCCAGGGCCCCGAGCCATAACTTGAGCTCCGGGTGAATGGGGTTTTTTACCAGTACGGGGATAGAAGTCCCGCGGAGGGCTTCCGCTATTTCTTCTACATAAAAGGGGTTTACCGTAGTCCGGGCGCCTATCCAGAGCATGTCAATCCCGGCCTCGAGGGCCTGTTCTACGTGTTGCACGTTGGCTACTTCGGTTATGACGGGAAGGCCCGTCTCTTGGCTGGCCTTTTTGAGCCAGGGCAAAGCGGCGGGCCCGATGCCTTCGAAGGTGCCGGGTTGGGTCCGGGGTTTCCAAACCCCTCCGCGCAGGGCCAGGATGCGCGGGTCTTGCGCTAAAGCCCTTGCCGTGGACAGCATTTGTTCTTCGCTTTCCACACTGCAGGGGCCAGCCACGATGCGAGGGTAGGGCGCCTTAAATAAATCTTGGACCATAAGAAGAATAGAACCCCTGAGGTGGGGGCTTGTTTGAAGCGGGGTCGCTACTTCTTCGGTTCGGTAAGGACCAGCAAGGGCAGGTGGGTATGGTAGGCCAGCTTAGAGCTGATACTCCGGTGGAAGAGGCCTTCAAAAAAGCCGTAGCGGTGGGCGATGGATACGATCATATCCGCGTTTTCTTTTTCGGCTTCCTGGGTCACCGCTTCCTCAATATTGTGATTATGGAGGATGGTATATTCATGCGGAAGGTTGTGCAGCACTTCTTCTACCAGCTGGCGGCTGCCACTGCGGGAACCTTCATTTTTCTGTACGTGCACTACGTCAATTTTGGCCTCATAAAGCTGCGCAAATTGGCGCAGTTGCTGGAGCGCGGGCCGATCGTTTTCCAATTCAAAATCGGTAGCAAAGATCATTTTTTCCACCGCCTTGAGCTTTGCTTTAGGCGGAACGATCAAGACGGGCTTGGTTACATTATGGATCACTGATGCAGCGTTAGACCCAATCAGGACTTCCTCCAGGCCACTGGCCCCTTTGGTGCCCATCACCACCAGGTCTATATTTTTATCGCGGGCCTTCTCTTTGATAAGCCGAATGGGGTTACCAAGGAGGATTTCAGTGGTATAATCCGTGCCAAAGGAGCGCAGTTTTTTCTCGAAGGCCTCCATGTTTTTCTCGGCGTTCTCTTTCATTACCTCAAGGAGGGCGGTAGTCATGCTCCGGTCGGAGTAGGGGAGGTCATAGGCATTGAGCACATGCACGGTACCGCGGCCCTTTTGGGCCAGGTCAAAGGCGAATTCAGCCGCCAGGGTGGCGTTTTCACTAAAATCAGTAGGAAGGAGAATATTCATGAGGGTGGCGTTTAAAGTTGCGGTTGAGGCTTCTGGGTTTGGGCGTCTACCGAAGCTAAGGTAATCATATTAACGATTTCCCGCACCGATGAGCCGAGTTGGAGGACGTGTGCCGGTTTGTTTACACCAATGAGCACAGGACCAATGGCCTCTGCCGCCCCGAAGCTTTGCAAGAGTTTGTAGGCAATATTGGAGGCAGAAAGGTTGGGGAATATTAACACATTGGGGTGGCGCTCACTTAGGGGACTAAAGGGGAAGGTTTCTTGTAAGAGGGTTTTATCCAGCGCAAAATTGGCCTGCATTTCGCCGTCTACCAGTAAGTTCGGCGCTTTCTCGCGGATCAGTTTCAGGGCCTTTTGCATTTTTTGGGCATCAGGTAAGCGGGCACTACCAAAGTTACTATAGCTCAGAAGGGCCACCTTGGGGTTGATGTTGATTCGCTCCAGCACGGCGGCGGTTTGCAGGGTAAGATCGGCTATTTCCTGGGCGTTGGGGTTTTCATTTATGGTGGTATCGGCAAAAAACAAAGGGCCCCGCTTGGTACTCATAATATAAAGCCCGGCCGCTTTTCGGATGCCTTCCCGGGTGCCGATCACTTCAAATATGGGCTTCACTACCTCACTGTACTTACGGGTAAGTCCGGAAACAAAGGCATCGGCGTCACCGGCCGCTACCATAGCGGCCCCAAAATAGTTCCGGTCGCGGATCCGCTTGCGGGCATCGAAGAGGGTCACGCCCTTTCGCTGCCGCCGCTGGTAAAAGAGCTGCGCGTAGGTCTCTATCTTATCGGTGTCGGCAAAGGCGTCAATAATGGGTAAGTGGGCGATGTCCTCCAGGTTGTTTTCGGCGATGAGGCTTTGGATACGTTCGCGGTTGCCCAGCAGAATGGGCTTGGCCAGCCCGTCGTCCACCACTACCTGAGCGGCTTTAAGGGTTTTCAAATTATCGGCCTCCGCCAGTACTACGGAGCGCGGGTCCTGGCGGGCTTTTTCCTGAGCCAGGCGTATAAACTTGTCGTCCCGACCTACCCGGGAGAGGAGTTCTTCCCGGTAGGCTTTCCAATCGCTGATTTCCTGGCGGGCCACTCCGCTCTCTACGGCGGCCTGAGCCACGGCAATGGCTACCTGGTGGATCAGGCGGGGGTCAAAGGGCTTGGGGATGATGTAGCGGGGACCAAACTGGAGGGAGTCGTCGTCGTAAGCGATATTCACCATTTCAGGCACGGGCTCTTTTGCGAGCTCGGCGATGGCCCGGGCGGCGGCCAGTTTCATTTCTTCATTGATCTTGCGGGCGCGTACATCCAGCGCCCCGCGAAAGATGTAAGGGAAGCCCAAGACATTGTTGACCTGATTGGGGTTGTCGCTGCGGCCGGTGGCCATAATGATATCCTGGCGCGCGTCCATCGCGTCCTGGTAACTAATTTCGGGGTCGGGGTTGGCCAGGGCAAAGACGACTGGATCTTTCGCCATGGACCGTACCATGTCCTGACTCAAGACGCCGCCTACGGAAAGGCCCACGAATACGTCCGCGCCTTTTACGGCTTCGGCCAGGGTTTGGCAGTCGGTGTCGCGGGCCAGGGGGGCCTTTTCCGGGCCAAGGTCCTCTCGTTGGGTATGGATAATGCCGCGGCTGTCGGCCACCAGTATTTGTTCGGGTGGTACGCCGCAAGAAACAAAAAGGTTTAAACAGGAGGTAGCCGCAGCCCCCGCGCCGTTAAAGACAATTTTAAGGTCTTTGAGCTCCTTTTTTACCAGTTCGCAGGCATTGAGTAGCGCGGCAGTGGCGATGATGGCCGTCCCGTGCTGATCGTCGTGCATCACCGGGATATCGGTTTCTTCTTTAAGCCGTTTTTCGATGTAAAAGCAATCGGGGGCTTTGATATCCTCCAGGTTTATGCCCCCAAAGGTGGGTTCCAGGGCTTTAACGGCCTCAATGAAGGCGTCGGGATCCTTGGCATTAAGCTCCAGGTCAAAAACGTCTATATCGGCAAAGATTTTAAAGAGCACGCCTTTTCCCTCCATCACGGGCTTACTAGCTTCGGGGCCTATATCGCCCAGGCCCAGCACGGCAGTGCCATTGGAAATGACGCCCACCAGGTTGCCCTTGGCGGTATACGTATAGGCAGCGCTTTTATTTTCCTGGATATGCTGGCAGGGCACTGCTACTCCGGGGGAGTAGGCGATGGAGAGGTCGCGCTGGCTGTTGCTTGGCTTGGTGGGAACTACTTCGATCTTACCCGGTCTTTTTCCGGCGTGATATTCCAGGATTTCTTCCTGGTTGCTTTTGCGATGCGGCATACTGGTTTGCTGTGCTTAGTGGAGGGCGCTTGAGCCGTGCCTGGCTTGGGGTGGGAACGCGCTTCCGTACCTTCCAAAATTCGGGAAAATTGACTTAGTACAAGAAATGGTTGTAGGGGAAGCGTTGGGTATGCATTTCGGCTACTATTTCGTATAAGCGATTGCGAAGGTCGTCCAGGTTTTGTTTTTCCCGGGCCGAAATGAATACGGCCTTCCCTTCCAGGCGGTTGAGCCAGGTTTGCTTCCATTGGTCCAGGCTCATATTTTCGGCCTGGGGGGTGTTTTCCAGGTCGTCTTCTTCCAGAGGTAGGTAGCGGAAGGCGTCTATTTTGTTAAATACCATCAAGGTGGGTTTTTCGCGGTGGTCGATGTCGCGGATGGTTTGCTGTACGGTATCGATGTGTTCTTCAAAATTCGGGTGGGAAATGTCCACCACGTGGACCAAAACATCGGCTTCCCGAACTTCATCGAGGGTGGATTTAAAGGACTCCACTAGCTGGGTGGGCAGCTTGCGGATAAACCCCACGGTATCGGTGAGCAGGAAAGGAAGGTTTTCGATAACGACTTTGCGTACGGTAGTGTCCAGGGTGGCAAAGAGCTTGTTTTCTGCAAAGACTTTGGATTTGCTGAGCAGGTTCATCAGGGTAGATTTACCCACGTTGGTATATCCGACCAGGGCCACCCGGATGAGATTGCCGCGGTTGCCCCGCTGCACGGCCATTTGTTTGTCAATTTTGGCCAATTTTTGTTTGAGCAAGGTGATTTTTTCGCGGATAATCCGGCGGTCGGTTTCGATTTCCCGTTCGCCCGGTCCTTTCATACCGATACCTCCTTTTTGCTTGCTGAGGTGGGTCCACATATTGGTGAGGCGAGGGAGGAGGTACTCGTACTGGGCCAGTTCTACCTGGGTACGGGCGTAGCTGGTTTTGGCTCGTACGGCAAAGATATCGAGGATCAAATTGGTGCGGTCCAGAACCTTGGTGTCCAGGATTTTTTCCACGTTTTTGAGCTGGGAGGGGGAGAGCTCATCGTCAAAGACTACCAGGTCTATCTTTTCTGCTTTTACGTGGGCGGCTATCTCTTTTATTTTCCCGGTGCCAATGAAGGTTTTGGGGTGAGGCTTGTCCAGACGTTGAATAAATCTGTTTTGGGCTTCTGCCCCAGCGGTTTCCGCCAGGAAGGCTAGTTCGTCCAGGTATTCCTTGACCCGGTCTTCGGGTTGAAATGGGTGGATAATGCCGATCAGGACTGCCCTTTCACGGTGATGCGTGTGGGTCTTTTTTTCTAGCATGAGCTATTATTCATTTCCGGCGCTGAGGCTCCCAGGCGGCTGGTATCACATTTGGCCGGAGGCCAAATGAAAAGGCGGCCACCGGGTAGCCTTACTAGGCAAGCCATATGTCCCAGGGAATGCGGGAGAGAATGAGTAGCAGTCCCAGGCCATAAAAAAGGGCGAGGGTGCCGTATTTTCGGCGGGGCTGGGCGATGCGTTTGGCGCGGGAATAGCCGATGGTGATCAGGGCAATGCCGAGGATATTCACGGTAATATGCTCGATGGCGTAAAGGCGCATGAGTTCATTGGTCATGACGTTGGCTTCCTGGAAATAGGCAAAGCCTTTGGGGCCTATGAAATAGAGAATAAGCCCCAGCAGGAGTTGTAAGTGCGTAAGGATGAGGGTGGTAAGGGCTAGTCGCTTGTCCATGGCTGTAAAGGAGGCCTGGGTACGGCGGAACAGAAAGAGGATAACGGAGAGAAGGA
Organism: uncultured Bacteroidota bacterium; assembly: GCA_913056475.1. Lineage (GTDB taxonomy): Bacteria > Bacteroidota > Bacteroidia > Flavobacteriales > Schleiferiaceae > CAJXMS01. The sequence goes on along the minus strand of CAJXMS010000020.1, from coordinate 8,135 downwards.
GACCCAGGAGAACGAGGTAAGCCAGCCCCGAATGGAAGTGCTGTAAACCGGTGATCATAGTTTTAAATCTTAAGGCACAAAGATACAAAAGCCACCCTGGTAGGGGGCAGGACGGCGGGCTGCTCGCATGGAAGGCGCGGTTTGCCCTAAGCTTTTGTTAGGCCTGCCGGCCGGCGCCTTTTTGGTTGCGCTGGACGATTTGCGAGAGGGAGCGCTCTACGTAGTCCAGGTCTTTGCGGGATACGAAGCTGAGATTGAATACCCGGGTTTTGCGCACGCCGCTGGAAGACTGGATGTGGATGGTTAATTTTTTATAGATGGGGTGCCGCGCCAGTTCATAACCCGTCACAAGGACTTTGGGGAATTCGTAGCGGCGGTTTTGCTTACTCAGGTCTCCGAATATGAGGGACTTAGAGCGGATATGAATAATCTCGTACTCGTCTTCGTAGCTGAAATAATTGACCCGAACAAAGACCAGCACCAGGGCCAGGGCTCCGGCGGCCAGGGCGAGATAGTGGTCTTGGAAATAATCGGAAATGGAACCCGGTAGACTGGCCAAAAGGAAATCTGCCAGCACGGCTAGTATAAGTAATCCTAGGAGGATTCGGAAGAAGAGGAATAAGCGGATTTTGCTGATGGGCATCGAATAAGGGGAAATGGGGCTGTTTTCATTCGAGATTCAAGGCAGTAGTGCTGTTTTATAGCGCTTTTCTCGAAGGGGCAAATGTACGAAGGGAAATGCCTTACTCGGAACATTGTTAAAAATTCCCCTTAAAAATGACCAAATTCTTATGCTTCAGAATGCAAGCATTAGTTCTTTACTTGGATAACCAAGAAGGGGCTCACTTTCCAAAAGGCTTGGGCATCAGTAATTTGCAAGGATCGGATGTGTCCATCGTCCGTTTTATTCCATTGGTAGCTGCGCTCGGGGTGCTCTGATATAAGGACGGCTTTATCGTTATCCAGATTTAGTTTTACTTGCTGGAGCTTTTTCTTATGGGCTTTGGTAAAGGCTTCTTTGCTGAGGTCTCCGGCCAGGGTTTTGGTTTTACCTATACCTATAAAGCCGCCTTTTTTATTGATTACGCCCTTTTCCTCGAGTTCGTCATCTGTTCCTACCAGGTAATAGACGGCATTGAGGGAGGCTTTTTGTTGCTCGATGGTGTTTTGTTGGGCCATATTTTCCTCTTGTAAGGCGCCCACCCGGTTATTGAGCTGATCCATTTTAAAATTGAGGGCCTCCAGCTCCTGTTTGAGGGTAGCTATTTCTTCATCCTTGTCCTCAATTTGGGTACGCAAATTGGCCACCAGGCGTTGCAGGCTGGCTACTTTTTGATTGCGCGCGCCCAGTTGTTCACTCAGTTTTTTGAGTTTTTGTTTGTTTTCGTCGAGGAGCTCGTTGATAGCGCTGATGTCTTGGAGAACGGCTTTACGAATGTTGGTGGCGCCTTCCAGGCCTTCAGTGCGGGCTTTGCGAATGGTTTCCTCGCGCTGGCGGATGGAGTCGAGATTGGCTTGCACCTCTTCAAAAGTACTTACATAGAGCTCGAGAGAAGAGTCGGTGGTAGCCACCTTTTGGGAGAGCTCTTGGTTTTCTGTTTTTAGACGCTTGTTTTCCTTTTTAACTTCTTGATTGCAGCTGGCCAGTAGCAGGCCGGCAAACAATAGGGGGATGAGGTATGGTTTCATGGTTTATGAATTGGTTCTGTGAAGGTTGTCAAAGGTAATGAATCTGGTTTTCCCTGTAAGAGTAGCGGAGGAGGCAGGATTAATTTAAGATTAAGAATCAGCACGCCACTGACGGAGCATTTGGAGCAGGCCGGCGGTGCTGCTATCGTGGTCGTGGAGGGCTTTCCCCTGGAGTTCGGAAAGGAGAGGTTTGGCCAGTTGTTTGCCCAGTTCTACCCCCCACTGGTCAAAGCTGTAGATGTTCCAGATAATGCCTTGAACGAAGATTTTGTGTTCATAGAGGGCCAGCAGGCTACCAAGCCTTTCGGGGCTTAGCTTATCGGTAAGCAGGGTGGTGCTGGGTCGGTTGCCTGGGAAAGCTTTATGCGGGGCAAGATGGTCAACAAGTGCTGGCGAATAGCCTTCCTCCTGGAGTTCGGCAGCGGCCTCCTCGGGGGTTTTGCCCCGCATGAGGGCTTCGGATTGGGCCAGTAGGTTGGCCAGCAGTTTGGCCTGATGATCGCCGGTTTCCTGGGCGGAAAAGGCGGTACCGATAAAATCAACCGGAATGAAGGGGGTACCCTGGTGGAGCAATTGGAAAAAGGCATGCTGGCCGTTGGTGCCGGGCTCTCCCCATACGACGGGGCCGGTGGCGTAAGATACGGGCGTACCCGCTCGGTTGATGCGCTTGCCGTTGCTCTCCATATTGCCTTGCTGAAAGTAGGCTGCCAGGCGGTGCAGATGCTGATTATAGGGCACCATAGCCTCACTGCGGGCGCCCCAGAAGTTTACGTACCAGATACCCAGTAAGGCTAGCTGCACGGGGACATTTTCTTCCAACTCAGCCTCATAGAAATGGTGATCCATGGCCTCAGCCCCGCGCAAAAGCTTTTCGAAATTTTTGAAGCCCAGGCCGCAGCACAGCGATAATCCAATAGCTGACCACACCGAGTAACGTCCCCCTACCCAGTCCCAGAAGCCGAACATATTGGAAGGGTTGATGCCAAATTCCTTCACTTTTTCCTCGTTGGTGGAAACGGCCACAAAGTGCTTGGCCACATCTGTTTCTTTGGCATCGCTGTGGCGCAGGAACCAGGCCCGGGCACTGTGGGCGTTGGTCATGGTTTCCTGGGTGGTGAAGGTTTTGCTGGCTATTATAAAGAGGGTTTGCTCGGGAGGGAGGCCTTGGAGGGTGTCCTGCAGATGCTGGCCGTCCACATTGGAAACGAAATAACAGTGCAAGTGATTGCGGTAGGGCTTGAGGGCTTCGTAAACCATGGCTGGCCCCAGGTCCGACCCGCCAATACCAATGTTCACCACATTTTTAATGGTTTTACCGGAGTAGCCTTTCCAGTTGCCACTTATAAGGAGGTCAGAAAAATCATGCATTTGCTCCAGCACCTCCTTGACGGCGGGCCTTACTTCCTGGCCTTCTACGCGGGCCTTATTGCTACGGTCCCGAAGAGCGGTATGTAAAACCGCGCGCTGCTCTGTTTCATTGATGGGATCCCCTTTGCGCTGGGCTTCCATGGCCTCAGGGAGCTGGCATTCCCGTGCTAGGGCAAGCAGGAGCTCTTGGGTTTCTGTGGTCATGAGGTTTTTGGAGAGGTCTACCTGCCAGCCGGCGGCGGCACTTTTAAAACGCTCAAACCGCTGGGGATCCTCCTCAAATAAGCGACGAAGATGAAGGTTTTCCCAGGTTTGGTAATGTTGGCTTAATTTTTGCCAAGATTGGGTTTTCGTGGGGTCTACTTTGGGCAGCATGCGGATGAATATGAAATTAATGCCTTGCAAAGCTCGAAAATAAAGTTACTCCTTATTTTAGCCGCGAATTTATGCCGATGATCGATAGCCAGAAAACCCCGCGAACGGTTCAGTTCGCTCACACCGCCCCCCAATCCTTTGGAAGAGTACTTCGCAAACGGGTGAACCAATACTTTCGGGACGCCGAGCACTCGCAAAAGGGCAACCAAAAAATGTACTATAAAACGGCCTTTATGCTGGGGCTTTATTTCTTGCCTTACTTGGGCATGTTGCTATGGCAGCCCGCAAGCTTGGGGGTCATTACGCTCTTTTTTATCATGGGCCTGGGCATGTCGGGCATCGGGATGAATGTGATGCACGACGCCGTGCACGGAGCTTACGCGCGCCGTCACTGGGTCAATCGCTGGCTGGGAGCTACCATTTACCTCATTAGTGGGAATGCGACCACCTGGCGCTTTCAACACAACGTGCTACACCATACCTTTACCAATATCGAAGGTTTAGATGAAGATCTGGAAACCGGCGGACTCCTTCGGCTTCATCCAGATCAGCCCTGGAAAAAGTTTCACCGCCACCAGGCCTGGTACGCGCCCTTCCTGTATGGCTTATTGACCCTCAACTGGGTGGTAATGAAAGATTTTAAGCAGCTGCTGCGCTACCAGCAAATTGGCTTGGCCCGGTTTTCCCAAAAGGAGCTGCGTAAAGAATGGTTGAAGTTAATCGGCACCAAGGTTCTTTATTTCTCTCTTTTCATAGCGCTTCCTATCATTTTTACCGCAGCTCCTTGGTATGGGGTTCTGCTGGGATTTGGCATTATGCATTTTACCGCCGGTTTTATTTTAAGTTTTATCTTTCAGCTGGCCCATGCGGTAGATCAGGTGCGTACTTTCTCGGCCCCGGAGCATGGCAAGATGGAGGATGCCTGGATGGAGCATCAGCTGCATACTACGGCCAACTTTGCGCGCCAGAGCCCTTTCTTAACCTGGTTTTTGGGCGGGCTTAATTTTCAAGTGGAGCATCACCTCTTCCCCAATATTTGCCACATCCATTATCCGGCCATAAGCCGTATTGTTGAACAAACGGCACATGAGTTTGCCCTCCCCTATCACGAACACCCCCGGTTCATGGAAGCCGTACGCTCACACCTGCGCAGTTTGAAGCTGTACGCTCAGCCTTCCCCAGCGCTGAACTAGTGAGGGCTTGTCTATAAAGGTTGTCTGCTACTTTCTGTTTTCCTTCGGAACAGCTATGTCGCTTGTAGCAGGTTGTGGATCTCTTTTGGGCCCCCTCACGGGGTTGCCGGGGCAGCTATGAAGAAGGCCCGGGCTTTGGACGCGAAGAAAGAAAAAGCCGGTAGAAACGCTTTCCACCGGCTTTTTGGGAAGGTAAAAAGCGCTTCAGGCTCTCCTAGCCATTTACCGCTTCAACTGCTTTGATTTGGCCGGGCATCATATCCTGAAGCATTCTTTCAATGCCCTGTTTAAGTGTCATGGTACTGGAAGGACAGCCGCTACAGGCTCCTTGAAGCAGTACGCTGACGGTTCCTTCCTGGTGGTTGAGGAATTTTATTTTTCCTCCATCGGCCGCCACTGCCGGTTGCACGTACTCATCCAGTAATTCGGCGATCTTTTGATCGATGGCGTCCCATTCTTCGCTGGGTTTTTCCTCCGGATGCGCTTGTACGGGGTTGGTTGATTGGACAGCATCGGCCACCTTACTTCCCTCTTTTTCCGGTGGAGGCGTACTTTGCAGCACGGGCTGGCCTTCCGCCAGAAAATCGCGGATGAGCTCGCGCATTTCGAGGGTAACATCCTCCCAGTCTACAATGTCGTATTTTGTTATGGCTACGTAATTGGCACTGATGAAGACTTGCTTCACAAAGGGGAAATGGAAGAGCCGGCTAGCCAAGGGGGAGGGCTGCGCTTCTTCGATGTTTTTAAACTCTACCGAGTCCTCTTCGAGGAGCCGCTTATTGGCCACAAATTTGAGTACGGCCGGGTTGGGGGTCATCTCAGCATATACACTGACGGGAACCGTTTTTTCTGCCATGGTGGGAAGTCTTTTAACGATGCTACAAAAGTAAGACTTGTTATCGGGGCAGAGCTGTTATTTTAGCTCCGAAAATTTTGATAAACGAGCTCTATGCCCACTATACAATCCGTGAAAGGAAAACGTCCTCAGTTAGGAAACGATTGTTTTATCGCTGACAATGCCACCCTGATAGGCGATGTAGAGGCGGGGCCGCGCTGCAGCTTCTGGTATAATACGGTGGTAAGGGGCGATGTGAACGCCATTCGTCTGGGGGAGAAGGTAAACGTGCAGGATAATGCCACCCTGCACTGCACCTACCAAAAGCATGACTTGCAGATAGGCCATCGTGTTTCCATCGGTCACAATGCCATAGTGCATGGGTGTAAACTGGAAGATGATGTGCTGGTGGGGATGGGCGCCATCGTGATGGACGGCTGTGTGGTGGAATCCAATAGTATTATCGCCGCCGGTGCGGTGGTGCTGGAAGGAACCCGGGTGCCCCGGGGAAGCATTTTTGCGGGCGTACCGGCTCGCAAAGTAAAAGACCTTACTCCTGAACTATTAGAAGGCGAAATTCAGCGTATTGCCAATAATTACGTGATGTATAGCTCCTGGATCGATACCTAAGCAGCGCTGCCCTAGCGCAGCTGTTTTAAGGCTTCTTCTATAAGCCGATCTCGTCCCTGCCGGCTACTGGCGCTATCCTGTTGAAGCGGCCTATCGGGCGGAACGCCCAGCTCCAGGTCACGTCCATTGGGCATCAATTCCCGCGTGGCGGAAAAGCGAAAGTACCATCCATTGGGTAGTTCGTAATCCACGGGAAGGCCTCCGCCACCACCGGTGGTATCTCCCCATAGCTGCACGCTGTCTTGCTGGCTCATGAGGCCAGCAAAGGTGTTGGCAGCCGAGTAGGAACGGCGATTTTGCAATAGAATGACGGGTTTTGAAAAGCGATCGCGAGGGTCTTCTGGTGGGGTAAGGGTCACCTCCGTACTCCGGCCAAATGCATCCGCTTCCGGGCCGGTACGGTAAAGCCGGCGAAGGCGCGGCTGCGTACTTTGTACAAAGGCGCGTGCCAGCCGGTAAGCATTGCTAAGGCTGCCGCCCCCATTGCTGCGAATGTCCACGATAAGCCCCCGGGCATTTTTAAAATACCGCAAAACGGCTCTTAGCTGGGCCTCCTCGATGGTAGCGCCAAAGCTGCTATAGCGCAAGTAGCCAATGCTATCGCTCAGAAAAGTATAGCGCATGCCGCCCGCTATGCGGTGGTCCGCGCCCAGGTAATGCCGCTCCACCAGCTCGGCATCAAAATTATCGGGGTAGGCGAGGTACCATTGCCAGTTGCGACTGAGGTCAAATGGGCTTCGAAGATTTACGTGCCCATCGCGCAGCAGATAGAGCATACTGTCGAGTACGGCAAACAAGGCCTCCTCGCTCATATCTTGATCAATCTGGGGCAAAAAGTGCCAATAGACCGTGTCCCAGCGAAGGTCCTTTAACTCCAGATAGGCGTACTTCCGGTCAATGGTTTCCCAAAGTACATCAAAACTCTCATAAGGGCTATCGTCGCGCATGCGCTCCTTCCAGGATTTTTCACAGCTTAGCCCGAGCAGGGAAAACAAGAGGAGCAACAGGGGGAATCTTTTCATAAGCGCAGAAGGGCTTCGATAGCTAGCCTATGGCTGGCGTTTTTGACCAAATTAGGTTGCGCTATCAGGAAAAAATTACCCACATAACTCAGCCTAAGTTGATTGCCATTATTGCGGAGCCAGCAGAGGCTTAGCCGTGCCCGCCAGTGCTGCTGCTGGCCGTGCCAGCGCCATTCGTTCGTGGCTATTTGCCCCGCTACGAAAGGGCTTACATAGCCCGGCCGGAGCACCTGCGCCCCTACCCCTCCAAAGAGATCTGTGCTGAGGCCCCAGTAGGGTTGTGCTTTATCCAGCGGAAGGGTAAAATCCCATTGGGCACCCAGGGACGGGCCTACAGAGAAAAGCCCCGTATAGTTGACAGCATTATTGGCATAAGCCGCTACCTGATGATAGTCCCAATAGGAGGCCTGTCCCAGGCCCGCCCAAACGCCTACCGGCCCCCAGGGCCCCACGTTATAGCGGAGGTGAAAATAAGCACGGCCCGCCAGGGTGAGGGTTTGGTTTTGCTCATGATAGGCCAGGGGCCGGAGCTGCCCACCCGCTCCGGTGATTTTAATGCCGCCCTGCCAGGGGCCTAGCTGGTCCTGATAACCCAGCTGGAGCCCGCCCAGAAAGCCCTCGTAAACCAGGGGTGAAAGGCTTAAATCATGGGTAAACAACCGCGTGCCGCTTAAGCTAAAATTTAAATAGCGCCCTTCCCAGCCTGCATACTGGGCTTTTGCGGAGGCCCTTGGCCAAATGTGCAACAGGCCTGCCAGAAGCAGGACGGCCGTAAAGCGGCGCCCCGCAGACGAGGAAGAACAGGCAAGGCTTAAAAGCACGGACCGCCGGTTTTATTCGATTTGAATTTTGAGCTCCCGGGAGGAAGATAGACTAAAAAGCTGCTCCGCCAGGTCGGGTGGGCCCAGGATGGAGCCCCGCACTCCATTGCTGAAACCGTAAGGTTCCTGGGGCATGCCGCTCCAGGCCCGATCAAGCTTTTCATTGCCGTTTTCATCGTGAAAGGCCGCTACCGCGTAGCGG
>CAJXMS010000019.1 GCA_913056475.1 uncultured Bacteroidota bacterium | reverse complement strand
CTTTATAGACCAGGCCGTAAAACAAGGCGCCACGGCCATTCTCTGTGAAGAATGGCCGGCAGAAAAGACGCCCGGGGTGTGCTACCTGGTGGTCAAGAACAGCGCCCGGGCCCTGGGCATAGTGGCCGATAATTATTACGACCGCCCCAGTGCGGAGCTCCAGCTCGTGGCTATAACCGGTACCAATGGTAAAACCACCACCGCCACCCTCCTCTATCAGCTGGGCCAAAACTTGGGACACACTTGCGGGCTCATTAGCACCGTACATGTGCGGGTAGGAGAGGAAGAAAGACCGGCTACCCACACCACGCCCGATCCCATTTACCTCCATAGCTGCCTGCGCGACATGGCGGACGCGGGCGTTTCGTACGTGTTTATGGAAGCCAGTAGCCACGGCATAGATCAAGAACGAATGGCGGGCCTGAAGCTCAGAGGAGCTGTTTTTACCAACCTGAGCCGGGACCACTTGGATTACCACGGCAGCTTCCAAAATTACCTGCACGCCAAGAAAAAACTCTTTGACGAACTTCCTAAAGGAGCCTTTGCCCTCACCAATATCGATGACAAAAACGGTAAGGTGATGCTCCAAAACTCCGCGGCGGAACGGTATAGCTACGCCTTGAAAAGTGATGCGGATTTTAAAGGCCGCCTACTGGAACAGCAGCGCCACGGCATGCTGCTTCGCTTGGGGCAGCAAGAGGTGTGGGTGCGGCTCCTGGGCCAGTTTAATGCCTACAATGTACTGGCCCTTTACGCTGTAGCTCAGCTACTGGGCGAAGAAGAGCTGGCCGTGGCCACGGCCCTAAGTAAGCTGCAGCCCGTAAGGGGCCGCTTTGAATACATTCAGGCACCAGGTGGAGGGCTTACCGTGGTGGTGGATTACGCCCATACCCCCGATGCCCTGGAAAATGTGCTCCAAACCCTGCAGGAGATGAGAGCTATCGGCGGCAAGATATGGACCATTATAGGCTGTGGTGGCAATCGCGACAAGGGCAAGCGGCCCGAAATGGCCCAAATAGCCGTCCGGTACAGCGACCAAGCCATTTTTACCGCCGATAATCCCCGCCATGAAGACCCCGAGACCATCATCGAAGATATGACAGCCGGGGTTCCCGGACGGGAGAATCGATACCTCAGCATAAGCAACCGCCGGCAAGCTATCAAAACAGCTCTCCAAATGGCCGGCGCCGCAGATTTGGTCTTGATAGCCGGGAAAGGACACGAAAATTACCAGGAAATAGCCGGCGAACGCAAGCCTTTCGACGACCTTGCCGTAGCCCGTGAATTCTTGCCAAAAGCCGGCCGCTGATGCTCTACTATCTCTTCCAATACCTGCACCGCGTGCACGACCTCCCCGGGGCCGGGGTATTTCAGTTTATCACCTTTCGGGCCGCCCTGGCCTTGATATTGTCACTCCTGATCGCCCTGGTTTTTGGTAAGCAACTCATTCGCATGCTTCAGCGCCAGCAAGTGGGCGAAACGGTGCGCGACCTGGGCCTCAGCGGCCAAATGGAAAAAGCGGGTACCCCTACCATGGGCGGCCTTATCATTTTGCTGGGCATCCTGGTGCCTACCCTTCTGGTAGCCGAACTCAATAACGTATACATCCTCCTTATGCTTATCACCACCGTGTGGATGGGGCTGGTGGGATTTCTGGACGATTACATAAAAGTATTCCGGCGCAATAAAAAAGGCCTACCAGGGCAGTTTAAAGTAATAGGCCAGATAGGCCTGGGCCTTATCGTGGGCGGTATTATGTACTTCCACGGTGATGTTACCATCAAAGAAAGGACCCACACCGCCCAGGAGTACCGCCTGGATAGTGGGGAAACCGTGCGCCAACTACCCGTGTACGGCGAGGCCGAGAAGTCGCTCAAGACCACCATTCCCTTCTTGAAAAACAATGAACTGGATTACACCTCTCTTATAAGCTGGCTGGGCGATGGCGCCACCCATTATGGCTGGCTGCTCTTTATCCCCATCGTGATCTTCATCATCACGGCCGTTTCCAATGGCGCCAACCTTACCGACGGCATCGATGGACTGGCTACGGGCACTTCCGCCATCATTGGCACCACGCTGGGCATTTTCGCCTACCTCTCCGGTAGTATCATTTTTGCCGACTACCTGAATATCATGTACATCCCGCACACGGGCGAGTTGGTGGTATTCATCGCCGCTTTTGTGGGCGCTTGCATCGGATTTCTCTGGTACAATACGCACCCGGCTCAAGTATTTATGGGCGATACGGGAAGTCTCTCCATCGGCGGTATCATCGCCGTATTTGCCATTGTAGTGCGCAAGGAGCTCCTCATCCCGCTGCTCTGCGGCATTTTCCTGGTAGAAAACCTCAGCGTTATGCTCCAGGTGGCCTATTTCAAATACACCCGCCGGAAGTACGGCGAGGGCCGCCGGATTTTATTGATGTCGCCCCTCCACCATCACTATCAGAAAAAAGGATATCACGAAAGCAAGATCGTGACCCGCTTCTGGATTGTGGGCATTATGCTGGCGGTACTCACCTTCGTAACCCTTAAGCTACGCTAAGCCATGGCAGAGAAACCCTTCATAGCGATTCTCGGCGGTGGCGAAAGTGGCACCGGAGCGGCTCTACTGGCCCAGGCAAAGGGGTTTCAGGCCTGGCTGAGTGATGCGGGGCGACTGGCCCCGGGCTATGCCCAGCAGCTCCGGGAGGCAGGCATCCGGTTTCAGGAGGGGGGGCACGATAAAACCCTCCTTTTACAAGCCCAAACGGTGATCAAATCGCCCGGAATTCCCCAAGAAGCCGCACCGGTACAGTGGGCCCGGGAAGCCGGCATACCCGTCGTCTCTGAGGTAGAATGGGCCAGCCGCTTTTGCCCGGGTACCATCATCGCCATAACCGGTACCAATGGCAAAACCACCACCACTCTTTTAACCCATCACTTATTAAAGAATGCGGGGCTATCGGTGCTTATGGCTGGCAATATGGGCAAAAGCTTTGCCGGCGCCCTCCTGGGCCCACCGGCCGATTATTACGTACTGGAAGTGAGCAGCTTCCAGCTGGACGACATCCAGAACTTTCACCCCCACATCGCGGTGATCACCAATATAACCCCCGACCATCTGGAGCGCTACCATCATCAATTAGAGCGCTATGCCGCGGCCAAATTCCGTATCTGCGAAAATCAAGGCCCGGACGATCACTTGCTGCTCTGTGCGGATGACCCCCTTACCCAATCCTTTAAACCACCCGGCATAAAGGCCCAAATACATGCCTTCACCCTGGAAAACCGCCCGGAAATGGCGGCCTATCAAAACCAACAAAAACAAATCAATATCCAAATACCCCACCCAGAAGCTATGACCATAGAAGAACTCGCCCTCCAAGGAAAACACAACCGCTACAACAGCATGGCCGCCGGCATGGCCGGTAGCTTGCTCAACATTCGCAAGGAAACCATCCGCGATAGCCTGGCTGGATTTGAAAACATCGAACACCGCCTCGAACACGTCCTTCAGATCTACGGGATAGACTTCATCAACGACAGCAAAGCCACCAATGTCAACAGCACCTGGTACGCCCTTGAAAACATGAGCCATCCTACCGTATGGATAGCCGGTGGCGTAGACAAGGGCAATGACTACAGCCAGCTTATCCCTCTGGTGCAAAAGCACGTCAAAGCGCTCATATGCTTAGGCACCCATAACGAAAAACTCCTGGCCTCCTTTTCTTCCGTAGTACCCACTATAACAGAAGTACGAGATATGGGCAGCGCGGTGCAGCAAGCCTACCGCCTAGCCCAAAAAGGCGACGCGGTACTCCTTAGCCCGGCCTGTGCCAGCTTTGACCTCTTTGAAAGCTTTGAAGACCGCGGCCGCCAGTTTAAAAATGCCGTTCGCCAACTCTAAAAACAAGCCTCAAAAGACAAATCCCTAAGGCCTCCTTATGCCTGCTAAATACGAACCCTTGCCACAAACAAAAGTCTTAAAATAAGCCCCCCGGCATGAACCTCTTTGCCCACTTTAAAGGCGATAAAGCGCTGTGGACCATCATCCTCCTACTGATGGTCTTCAGCTTGCTGCCCCTCTACAGCGCCAGTAGCAATCTGGCTTACTGGAGCGGGGGGAGCCTGGGCGGCTTGCGTATGCTGGGCAAGCACCTGCTATTCCTGGCGGCTGGCTTAGGCATCATTTACTTTGTGCACCGGATTCCTTACGCCCAGTTGGGCAACGGCTCCGTCCCCATCTTTATCATCGTTGGGGGCCTGCTCTTTTACACGCTTTTGTTTGGGGTAAACATTTCCAATGCCGCCCGCTGGGTACAGATCCCCAATACCAGCTTCACCTTCCAACCCTCCGCGCTGGCCTACGTGGTCCTTCCCCTGTACCTAGCCCGGAGCGTCCTAAGGATTAAGCCGGAAAGGCGGCGCTCTTTCCGCAGAAGCTTCTGGAAATTGATCGTGCCTGTTTTGGCTACCATGGCCCTTATCGCGCCCTCCAATTTGAGCACCGCCTTACTGATCGGCGTCCTTAGTATGGGAGTGCTGATAATGGGCGGCTACCCCATCAAATTTGTCTTGGCCCTCCTGGGCATAGCTGTTGCAGCCTTTGGGCTCTACTTGCTGCTCATCATGGCCGTTCCCGGCACCCAAAACCGCCTGGCCACCTGGGAGGCACGCGTTAGCCAACATTTTGGCGATGGCCCTGAACCCTACCAGGTTAAAAAAGCCAAGCTGGCCATTGCCCAGGGCGGCCTCTTGGGAAAAGGCCCCGGCAAAAGCGCCCATAAAAACTTCCTTCCCCAGTCCCAGAGCGACTTTATCTACGCCGTCATTATTGAGGAGTACGGCATTCTATTTGGCGGCCTCTTACTCATCGGCTTATACCTCATGCTCCTGATCCGCTGCGCTGTGATAGCCAGTAATGCCCCTACCCCCTTCGGTACCCTGGCCGCCTTTGCCATGGGTTTTGTCCTGGCCATTCAAGCCTTCGTAAACCTGGCCGTAGCCGTTAACCTCATCCCCGTCACCGGGCAAACCCTCCCGCTCCTCAGTGCGGGCGGCTCAAGCATCCTTACCACCTGTCTGGCCCTGGGCGTAGTCCTCAGCGTAAGCCGGCAAATTGCTGGCCCGGAAACCATTACAGAAGAAGCGGACGCAGAAGCTCCTTCGGATACGGCCTTCGGCCAAATGAGTCCTTCCCAACCGGAAAATGCCCCCACCCCATGAGTACCTGGCACGTTATGATAAGCGGTGGCGGCACAGGAGGCCATTTATTCCCGGCCCTGGCCATAGCAGATGCCTTGCGCGCCCGGCATCCACAGGCTCAAATTCATTTTGTGGGGGCCCGGGGCCGCATGGAAATGCAGCGGGTTCCCCGAGCAGGATATCCCATTTACGGCCTGTGGATAAGCGGAATACAGCGCTCACTCAGCCGGCGAAATCTTCTTTTTCCCTTCAAGTTGGCACACAGCCTTTACCGGAGCTGGCGGATTCTCCGTCGCCACCGACCCCAGGTGGTTATCGGCACGGGGGGCTACGCCAGTGGGCCGCTGGTGTACATGGCCAGCCGAATGGGTATTCCCAGTTTGCTCCAGGAACAAAACTCCTACCCCGGCATCACCAATCGCTGGCTGGCTGCCCGGGCCGCTCGTATCTGCGTGGCTTACCCCGGTATGGAGCGCTTTTTCCCCGCCGAGCGGCTTCGCCTCACCGGCAATCCTATCCGCCAGGATCTATGTGATCCAGGCCCCGATGGCCCCGCCGCCCGTAAAACATTTGGCCTACGGCCGCAAAACAAAACCCTGCTAATCCTGGGGGGAAGCCTGGGCGCCCGCCGCATAAATGAATTGGTAGAGGCTTGCCTGCCGGCCTGGCAAGCAGAAGGCATTAACGTAATATGGCAGTGCGGCAAGCTATACGGGAACACGCTGCGCCGCCGGCACGCTAATGGCCCAAGCCTGTACCTGAGTGAATTTTTGGAGGATATGCCTACCGCCTTTGCCGCGGCCCACCTGGTGATAAGCCGGGCGGGCGCCGGTACCCTCTCTGAACTGGCAGTGGTAGCCAAGCCGGCTATCCTCATCCCTTCGCCAAACGTGGCAGAAGATCACCAAACCCATAACGCCCGGGCCCTGGAAAAGGCGGGAGGAGCGGTGTGCTTTCCCGAAGCCCAAGACCCGGAAAACCTGAAAGTGACGAGCCTCGACTTGCTAAACGACGAAGCCCGGCAAGAGTCTATGCAAGCCCGTCTTAGGCAGGCAGCCCGGCCCCGGGCCACGGAAGCCATCGTAGCAGAAATCGAAAAAATACGTGCCGATGCTGGCTTATAAAAACATTTATCTGCTGGGAATAGGCGGTATAGGTATGAGCGGCCTGGCGCGCTACTTTAAGGCGCAGGGACGGCAGGTGGCCGGCTACGACCGCGTGCGAAGCCCCCTCTGCCATACCCTGGAAAAAGAAGGTCTTAAGCTGCATTATAGCGATGATCCTCAGCTTATCCCCACCCAGTGGGAAGCAGATAACACCCTGGTGATCTATACCCCTGCCATCCCATCCGACCTGGCCGAACTAAAACATCTATCCGAAAGAGGTTTTAGGATCGAAAAACGATCTGCGGTACTGGGGGCCATTGCGGCGGCCCATCGTACCCTGGCGGTAGCCGGTACCCACGGCAAAACCACCACCTCTGCCATGCTGGGGCACTTAATGCGCGCGGGCGGGCTATCCAGCACGGCCTTTCTGGGGGGAATAAGTGTCAATTATCAAACCAACTTTTGGAGCGAGGAAAACAGCCGCTTTTTGATAGCCGAGGCGGATGAATTTGACCGTAGCTTCGAAACCTTGCATCCCTGGGGCGCAGCCATCACGGCCGTGGACGCCGACCATCTGGACGTGTACGGCAGTGCGGAAGCGCTGCGGGAAGCCTTTGCCGCTTTTGCCGAAACCGTGCAGGGCCCCCTTTTAATCCGGGAGGGACTACCCATAAAAGGCGGTATCCGTTATGGCTTCCGCCAGGACAGTCCCTATCATGCCCGGCGCATCCGCATTGAGAACCATGCCTACTATTTCGACCTGCACTACCCGGGGGGCGTGCTACCCGCGGTACGTTGCGGATTACCGGGACGTTATAACGTAGAAAACGCCCTCGCAGCCGCGGCCCTGGCGCTTCAGGCGGGTCTTTCCCCCGGAGCGGTAAAAGCAGGCCTCGCCAGCTTCCAGGGCGTACGTCGCCGTTTTGAATACCACGTAGATCGCCCGGAGACTGTGTACATAGACGATTACGCCCATCACCCCCGCGAAATCAGGGCCCTGGCGGAGTCGGTTCGGGAGCTGTACCCCCACCGCCGGCTCACGGCTGTTTTCCAGCCGCATTTATACAGCCGCACCCGCGATTTTATGGATGGCTTTGCCGAGGCGCTGCGCCATTTTGACCAGCTTTATTTGCTCAACATCTACCCGGCCCGGGAGCGCCCCATCCCGGGAATCACCAGCGAGGCCCTCCTGGCCCGCATCCCCATCGAAAAAAAGGCCCTGGTGGAGCGCGAAGAACTCCTACACACCCTGCAGAAAAAGCCCCCCGAACTCCTCCTTACCATCGGCGCGGGCGATATCGATCAATTGGTGCAACCCATTAAAATGGCTCTATCGCGATGAAAAGAGGTTGGCTACTTTTAGGGACCGGGGCCACTGCCCTTTTTATGCTGCTGCTCATGAGCTTCGGGCAGCGCCGCTATGCCCGCATCCCCTGGCAAGAAACCCAGCTATACTGGGAGAACGAGCCCAAAGAGACCTTTCTCACCGGGCGGCAGGTCCGGGAGGCCGTTGGCCAAATGTACCCCACTCTTGAAGGGAAATTGATGGAAGAAATTAACATGGCCCTGTTGGAAGAAAAACTTGAAAATCACCCCAGTATAAAGCGCGTAGAGGTATTTTCGAAATTAGAAGGAAAACTATGCATCCGCATTTGGCAACATCAGCCGCTGGCGCGGGTCCACAGCCAAGGCCAGCGTTACTACCTCCTGGAAGGAGGCGGACACATGCCGCTCAGCCCGCACTATGCGGCCCGAGTACCCCTGATAACCGGCGCCTTACCGGACAGCCTGCAAAAGCCTATGGCCCAGCTTATTTCCTACCTCCAAAAAGATGCCTTTTACCGGGGTTTTTTCACGGGCCTCCATCTAGAGAACCCTCGAGATGTCCGGCTCTATCCCCGCGATTTTTCGCAGCACATTTACCTGGGCGGCTTACAGGGCTATCCCGAGAAATTAGAAAAGTTGCGCCTCTTTTACCAAACCATATATGCTGATTCCCCGCCTAAAGATATCACGCGCATAGACCTGCGATATGATGATCAGGTGGTGTGCCAATAAAAACAAACCCTCTCATGGAAGCAAACGAAGAAAACAAACAGCCGCTAGCCGTAGGACTAGACATAGGCACTACCAAAATCGTGGCCCTGGTAGGCCGCTTCAATGAGCATAGCAAGATGGAAGTGCTGGGCATGGGAAAGGCCCGGAGCATGGGCGTACACCGGGGCGTGGTAAGTAATATCACCCAAACCATAGAATCCATAAAGCAAGCCATAGATGAAGCCGCCAATCAAAGTGGGCACAGCATAAACCAGGTAGTGGTAGGCATCGCCGGTCAGCACATCAAAAGTCTCCAACACAGCGATTACATCAACCGGAGCAACCCCGATGAAGTAATCCTGGATAGTGACCTAAAGGAGCTTATCGATAATGTGAATAACCTGGTGATGCGCCCCGGCGAGAAAATCATCCACGTCCTTCCCCAGGAATTTAAGGTAGACGGGCAAACGGAAATAAAGGAACCGCGTGGGATGTATGGCACCCGGTTGGAGGCCAGCTTCCACATCGTGGTGGGCCAGGTGAGTTCTATCAAAAATATAGCGCGCTGCGTAACCAATAGCGGCTTAAAGCTGAGCGAGATCACCCTGGAACCCCTGGCCAGCGCTGAAGCCGTTTTAAGTACAGAAGAAAAAGAAGCGGGAGTGGTGCTGGTAGACATCGGCGGCGGAACCACCGACGTAGCTATCTTTAAAGACGGCATCATCCGGCATACCGCAGTAATCCCCTTTGGCGGCAACGTGATCACCGAGGACATTAAAGAAGGCTGCTCCATCATCGAAAAACAGGCCGAACTCCTTAAAATTAAATTTGGCTCTGCCTGGCCCGGAGAAAACAAAGAAAATGAGATTGTAAGCATCCCCGGCCTACGCGGACGCGATCCCAAAGAGATCTCCATGAAAATGCTCAGTAAGATCATCCACGCCCGCGTGGTAGAGATCATCGAGCAGGTATATCAAGAGATCAAAAACTACGGCCACGAGGAAACCAAGCGCAAGCTCATCGCCGGCATCGTCCTTACCGGCGGGGGCAGCCAGCTCAAACACATAAAGCAACTGGTAGAATACGTCACCGGCATGGATACCCGCATCGGCTATCCCAATGAGCACCTGGCCAGCCATAGCGATGAGGAATACACTACCCCGGCCTACGCTACTGCGGTAGGCCTGGTCCTGAAGGGCCTGCAACCCGCCAAGGAGGCTTACCAGGAATCCACCCCGCGAGGGACGGAAGAAACCGTAGAAAACTTAGGTGCCGAAAAACAACCAGCCGCTCCCGAAAAAACCCAGCCGGAGGAAGAAGCGCCACGGTTTGAAGAAAAAGACGAGGAAGCACCGGAACGCTTGCCCCGAACCAACATTTTCTCCAACTGGACTGAAAAACTGCGCAAATTTTTAAACGAAGATCTCTAAAACAGCCTTTATGAACGACGAAAGCAACCTGAAAGACGACCTCCAATTTGACCTCCCGAAAAACCAGTCTTCGGTGATTAAGGTAATCGGGGTAGGCGGTGGTGGCAGCAACGCTGTCAATTACATGTTTCAGCAAGGTATTCAGCACGTGGACTTTGTGGTGAGCAACACCGACGCCCAGGCCCTGGAAAATAGCCCGGTACCCAAAAAAGTACAATTGGGCGTAACCCTGACAGAAGGCCTCGGCGCAGGTGCCAACCCGGAAGTAGGAGAGCAAGCCGCCCAGGAAAGCCTGGAGGAAATCCACGAACTGCTGCGTACCAACACCAAAATGGTATTTATTACCGCCGGCATGGGCGGCGGTACCGGGACAGGTGCCGCCCCAATTATTGCCAAGGCGGCCAAAGACATGGGCATCCTTACCGTAGGCATCGTCACCATCCCCTTTGTTTTTGAGGGAAACCCCCGCCGTAAGCAAGCCGAAAAAGGCGTAGATAGCTTACGGGAAAACGTAGACTCGCTCGTGGTAATCAATAACAACAAGCTGCGCGAAGTGTACGGTAACCTGGGCTTCAAAGCGGGTTTTGCGAAAGCCGATGAAGTGCTGGCTACCGCGGCCCGTGGAATAGCAGAAGTTATCACCCACCATTATACCGCCAATATCGACCTGCGCGATGCCAAAACGGTCCTGGCCAACTCCGGAACGGCCATCATGGGCGCTGCCCAGGCCGAAGGCGAAGAACGCTCTACCGAGGCTATCCGGGCGGCCCTGGACTCCCCGCTACTCAACGACAACCATATCCGTGGCGCTCAAAATGTATTGCTGCTCATCGTATCCGGGGAAGAAGAGATCACCATCGATGAAATAGGCGAAATCAATGACTTTATTCAACGAGAAGCCGGAGGCGATGCCAACATTATAATGGGCATTGGCGAAGATGCCTCCCTGGGTAATGAAGTAGCCGTAACGGTAGTGGCCACCGGATTTAACCCAGAACAACAACGCCAAACCATAGGCCGCAGTCCCGAAAAGGTAGTCCACACCCTGGAAGATGACCAGGCGGTGAGCGCCTCCGTATACAATAAACCCCTTCAAATAGAAGAAGAAGAGGATGATCAGGTAGTGGACCAGGCCATAGCGGAAGCCGAGGAAGCCAAGAAGGAACGGGAAAAAGCCGCCCAACCGCAGCTCTTTGATTGGGAGAAAGAAGAAGCTAAGCAGACTCCCCCGCCGCCTAAAACCGAGGCGCCTCTTCCCAAGGAAGACCAAAACGTGCCCGCTTCCGACCAGGGCGAGCAGGTCCCAAAATCACCGGAGACCGCGCCCGAGGAAGAACCCAATCCGGAAGCCCCGGCAGAACACCCCATCTTTGAAGTAGGTGCTCCGGAAAGCGAAACGCCGCTGGATGAGAATCAAGTGGCGGAAGAAACAAGCAGCTACACGCCCCCTGAAAAAGGCTCCGCAGCTTCCGGGCCATCCCTGGGCCAAGATGAAGAGAAGAAAGATGCTCCCCGGGAAGATTCTGTGAAGCGCTTCTCCCTGGAAGATTACGAAAACCTGCGAGAAGAGCTGGACGGATCAGCACCTGCTGCTCCCCAAAAAACCGAGAAGCCAAAAGGCCGTCAAGCAGACCCTTCTACTCAGTTTGAAGTGCGCAAAGAAAACCAAACCCAAGAACGGAACGAGCCCACCCCGTCAGCGGCCGTGGACCCTACGGAGCGCCCTCTTTCCGAAAGCCGCCGGCAGCGGGCCGAGGAGCGCCGCTCCCGCTTGCGGTCCTTCAACCATCGCTTTCAAGCACACCGCGATCAGCTGGCCGAGAGCGAAAGGGAACCCGCTTACAAACGCCAGGGCATCGATCTGGATGCGGATAAACCCAGCCAAAAGAATGCCCACAGCCGCTATGAAATAGACGATACAGAGGAGGGACCCGATATCCGCAGCAACAACAGTTTCCTGCACGATAACGTGGATTAAGCTCTTGGCCAGTCTGGCCAAGAGGCGAAAACCCGAGGAAGGCTGACACAAATAGCCCGGGACTCTTATTCTATTATGGGCATCCCGGGCTATCTTTGTCAAGAAAATTTCAAGCTATGGCTGCACTAGAAAAACAAGTAGTAGAAGAGATGAAAACCGCCATGCGCGCCAAGGACAAGGATAAACTGGAGGCCCTGCGCAGCATTAAATCGGCCATCCTCTCGGCCAAAACCGAAAAAGGAGCCCAAGCGGAGCTTAGCGAAGACCAAGAGCTGAAGCTCCTGCAAAAACTGCAGAAGCAACGCAAAGACGCCCTGGAAGTATACCAGCAGCAAGATCGCCAGGAGCTAGCCGAAACGGAGCAGAAACAGCTTGAGGTGATTGAACTCTTTCTGCCTCAACCCCTCTCCCTTGATGAATTAAAAGCCAAGCTGAAGGAAATCATTGCGGAAGTGGGGGCCAGCAGCCCCAAAGACATGGGAAAGGTGATGGGCAAAGCCAGCAAGGAACTGGCCGGCCGGGCCGATGGCAAGACCATCTCTGCCACGGTGAAAGAGCTGCTTGGTAAAGCTTGAAATAACGCGCCCCAATAAATTCGCCCCAAATGGCCAGAAAAAAACGGTGGCTGTAAGGGGGCCATATCGCCTGCCATCAAGGGCTGCCCCTCTCTTGGACAAGGCCTCCCTGCAATTCCAAACTTTTAGACATCTAATAAAAATGACCATTAAAGGGGAACAACAAAACGCCCCTCCGGTACTTTTCTTTTGCCGTTTTTAGCTACATTTTTTCCCTTTTGCTCGTCGATATTAGCAAGCCAGGTGCTTTAGAATTTAAAAGATCTCAACTTGAAAACTTACACGCCTTCTCTTATCTGGATCACCGGCGCCAGTAGCGGCATTGGCGAGGCCCTGGCCCTGGAATTTGCCCGCAAGGGGGCCTCGCTTATCCTTACTGCCCGGCGGGAGGCGGTCCTCCAGGAAGTGGCCAAAAAATGCCGGCAGGCGGGAGCGCCCCAAACCTGGGTTTTTCCCTTGGATATGAGCGATGAAGCCGCTGTATTCAAACGGGCAGAAGCAATTACCGCGGAAACCGGTGTTCCCGAGCTGCTGATCAATAATGCCGGCATCAGCCAGCGATCTTACGTAAAGGAAACCGAAATGTCCGTTTACCGCCGAATTATGGAGGTGGACTTCTTTGGCGCTATCGCCCTAAGCAAGGCGCTCCTGCCAGCCATGCTAAAACGCGGCAGTGGTCATATTGCCGTTTTGAGCAGCCTGGCGGGAAAGTTCGGGACGCCTATGCGCAGTGGCTATTGCGCAGCTAAGCACGCGCTACACGGCTTTTTTGATGCGCTCCGAGCGGAGTATCACCAGGAAGGCATTGGGGTAACTATGCTCTGCCCTTCTTTCATCCAAACGGATGTGAGTCGCAATGCCCTGACGGCCAGTGGCGAGCCGCTTCAAAAAATGGACGATGCCATAGCTCAGGGCATGCCGGTAGCTGTTTTTGCTCGCCAGGCGGCGGCCGCTATTAGCCAGCGCCGGGAGGAAGTGATCCTGGGCGGTAAGGAGCGCCTAGGCGCCTGGCTGCACCGTTTTTTTCCGCGCTGGTTCCGGTCCTATTTGCGCAAGGCACCAGTACGATAACGCCAATTAGACCCTCCGATAAAGCTCCGGAGGAGCGACACCTTGGTAGCACCTTCAACACAACCTCCGCCACGGCCCGCGTTCCCTAGGAAAGCTCCAAATATCATCACCGCCACGGCCCGCGTCCCCTAGGAAAGCTCCGGAGGAGCGCCCTCTTGGTAGCATCGCCGTTTGCCCATCCAGTTTGGCGCTCCGGAGGAGCGCGCATCCAGCCTACAGGCCGTACCTGGCACAATGGATTGGGCCTCCGCTGGAGGCCTAACTGATCGCAGGTAACCATAGGCTACCAAGATGAGGCCCCGCTGGGACCTTGCCGGTAGGGGGCCGAAGGAGCGCGCATCCAGCCCTCAGGGTAGGACTGGTGTTTTAGGTGCAGACCTTAAATTTTGGGATTAGGCCCTCGCCATGAGGTAGAAAGGCCGAACCCGGGAGAGCTAAGCGTCCAGGATATAGGCTTGGCTTAATCCTCCTCCAGGTACTCGGTAATCACCTCGTTCTGATCTTCCAGAAAGGTGCCCCGTTGCTTTTCATGCCACTCCTGAAGGTCTTCCAGGTCGTCCATGGCATCTTCATAATCATCAGCGGGAAGAAATTCATTGGCGAGCTGCTCGGCCAGGGGGCGGATTTCCTTGTCGATATTATCATTGACCTCTTCCAAATAATCCTGGAGGTCTTCCACCGGATCATTATTGCCCTGTAAGCCCTCCAGGCTTTGGGCGGTTTCCTGGCTGGTCTTTACGGCGCGGCGCAACTGGGCCACGGTACCCGATAGGCTGTCGCGCTGCTCGTTTTCCACCTGCTGAAAAAACCGCTTAAGTACGGCATCTACCCGGTAAAAAGCGAGGTTAACATCCCGAAAATAGAGAGAAAGCTCATCAATGCGGTTCAGCTTCTTGCCCACATCGCTGGTGAGGCGCGGCTTGTAGGTGTACTGATTGAAGAAGTAGTCATGGGCTTCCTGAATGGTATAGTCTGCATCCAGCATGAGGCGCTCGCCTTCGTTAAAGTGCTGGTAGTACAGCTTGAGGCTATCATAACTGGCGTAGCGGGCATCCCCCAGTTTTTCGGCCTGGGCAAAGGGACCGCCAAAGGCCTCTTTGTAGAGCTTGAGGGCCTTTAGGTATTCCTTGAGCACTATGCTATCGCCCTTATAGTCCGAGATCCGGGGTACACGCTTGAGGCTTTCTTCGATTTGCTCCAGGACCATTTCGCGGTAGCGCTGGGTACGGCGCGGGTCGGCATTGCTTAGGGCATTTTCCAGGTAGCGCACCTTTTTCATTTGGATGCGACGATTGGCTGAGAAAAACTCCCGGTAGTAATCGCCCGGGTCGTCATAGCGTTGGGCTTGGCTCGAAAAAGGCGCCATTAAAAGCAACAAAAAGCCAAGGGAAAAAAGAATGCGATTCATAATGCTCTTATTTTGGGGGAGGTCAAAGATAACGGACTTTTCCCCAAGAGGCCAGCGGGCCAGGCTCCGTTAGCAGAGGCCTGCCATAGGGGCAGGGGCTTCCAGCGGGGCGGTACCACATTTGGCCGGAGGCCAAAGGAAATAGAGGCGGAAGGCAAAAAAAAATCCCGGAAGCGAGGGACGCTCCCGGGATGAAGATATGGCGTGAAGTGATGTGTGCTTACATCATGCCGGGCATGCCACCGCCCATGCCGCCCGCGGCTGCTGCGCCGGCGTCGCCACCACCGTTTTCCTCGGGGATGTCGGTGATGGTGGCCTCGGTAGTGAGGAGCATACCGGATACGGAACCGGCATTTTCGAGGGCTACGCGGGTTACTTTGGTGGGGTCGATGATGCCTTGCTTGAGCATGTGACCAAAGTCTTCGCTCTT
>CAJXMS010000018.1 GCA_913056475.1 uncultured Bacteroidota bacterium | reverse complement strand
CGGTAAAACCGCCCAGGAGTATGCCGGCCGGGGCTTCCAGGTAGCCATTGTAGCGGAGGTTGTAAAGCATGCGGTCGAGGTGGTAGAGGTACTCGTCGATATCTTCCAGGAAAAGCAGCTGCCCCCCGGTGTGTAGGCGGGTGGGGCTGCCACACTGGCTGTATACCATGCTGAGGTTGCCCCCGGTAAGGGGGCCCTGGGCCTGGCCCCATTGGTTGAAAGGATGTGCGGGGGCGCTTATTTGGTAGGTTTCTCCAAATAGCGCCTGGCGCAGGGAGGTCAGAGCCTGGGAAGTGTTCTGAGCAAAGAGGCTGGGCATGCTGGCGTGAATACTCATTAGGCCGTGGCGGGCGTAGAGGTTGTGCAGGACGGTGACGTCGCTGAAGCCCACCAGCCACTTGGGATGGCGAGCGACCAGGGTATGGTCAAAATAATCCAGCAACTGGATGGTTCCGTAGCCGCCCCGGGCACAAAAAATGGCTTTGATGGCGGGGTTTTCCAGGGCCCAGGTGAGGTCGGCGGCCCGCTGCTGAGCGGTGCCGGCCATTTGGTGGTGTACCTGGTAGAGGTGGGGTCCTTCCCGGGGCTTAAGGCCCCAATCTTTTAGAAGGGCATGGGCCGGGGCCATGTCCGCCGGGCGCACGGCCCGGGCGGTACTGATGATGGCTACCTGATCGCCCTTTTGGAGCGCTTTAGGCGCTTTCATACCGGGCCATTTCCAGTGCGCGCAGGTAGCGCTGGATGGTATTTTCCAGGCCCAGGTAGAGGGCATCGGCAATAAGGGCGTGCCCGATGGAAACCTCCTCCAGGTGAGGAACTTGCTGGGCAAAGTACTGGAGATTGTCCAGGTCCAGGTCGTGGCCGGCGTTTACCCCCATGCCCAGCTCGTGGGCTTTTTGGGCGGCGGCCACGTAGGGGGCCACCGCTTTTTGGGGCTGGCCCTGGGCATATTGGCGGGCGAAGGCTTCGGTGTAGAGCTCTATGCGGTCGGTACCGGTTTGCGCAGCGGCCTCCAGGAGCGCATCGTCGCACTCCATAAAGAGGGAGGTGCGGATGCCTTCGGCGTGGAGGCGCTGGACCGTTTCCTGGAGGAAAAGTTGGTGGAGCTGGGTGTCCCAGCCGGCATTGGAGGTGAGCACGTTGGGGTCATCCGGCACCAGGGTCACTTGCTGGGGTTTTACCTTAAGCACCAGCTCCATGAAAGCGGCCCCGGGATAGCCTTCTACGTTGAATTCTGTTTGCATTACACCGGGAAGGGTGCGGACATCCTCATAGGTGATGTGACGTTCGTCGGGGCGGGGATGAACCGTGATGCCCTGGCCGCCGTATTCCTGGCAGCGCTGGGCGGCGGTAAGGACATTGGGCACCGAGCCGCCCCGCGCATTGCGCAGGGTGGCAATTTTATTGATGTTTACGGATAGTCTTGTCATTGCCGCAAAGATAAAGCCTTAGATTTGCTCCTGATTATGCGAACGGTAGACTACTTATTAAATGACCTCAAGCCGCTGGATACCACGGCGGAGGTGGCCGCTACCCTTTCTCTCATGGAAGAGCTGAAGGTGGCGCACCTTCCGGTGGTTCATGAGCAAGAATATGTGGGCCTGATAGGAGAGGATAATTTATTGGATATTGACGCGCCGGAGGCCTCTCTGGAGGAGCACTTACCGATGCTCAAACCTTACCAAATAGGGCCGGAAGACCATCTTTACGATGCCGTAGGCCAAATAGCAAAGGGGGGGCTTACCCTGCTTCCGGTGGTAAGCGCGGAAAAATCTTATTTGGGCTACCTCTCTCCGGTGGAAATCCTCCAGGACTGGGGGCGGCAAATCACCTTTTCCGAACCGGGAAGTATGCTGGTTTTGCGCATAGCCGTTCGAGATTACCACTTATCTCAGCTGGCCCAAATCGTGGAGTCGGAGGATGCCCGGATAGTGGGCTTTCAAATGAATTCGGACGGCCCCGAACACCTCCGCCTCTCGCTGAAGATCAACGAGCAGGATTGTAGCCGCATTATCAAGAGCCTGGAGCGCTACGAATACCAAATACTGGAGGTGTACCACCAGAGCCTCTTTGACGATAGCGGCGCCAATCGCTATGAAGCCCTTATGCGGTACCTAAACACTTAAAACTTTTGTCCGTGTTTCGCGGCGATCCGCCCTGTCCGCTATTATCTTTCCCCGAAGCTTTTCTGATATGAAGATAGCCGTTTATGGTAAAGAGATCACGGCAGAATCCCGGCCTTATATCGAGGATCTGCACCGGCAATTGCGGGCCGTAGGCGCCGAAGTACGCGTGTACGGGGCCCTCCATCACTTCCTTCAGGCGCACTGTGACCTGGGTTTTGATTTGGCGCAATTTGGCAACCACGCGGAACTGCTGGATTACGGACCGGATTTTTTGATCACCATCGGGGGCGATGGCACTATCCTCGATGCGGCCACGCTGGTAAGGGACTCTGGTGTCCCTATTTTGGGAATTAACACCGGCCGTTTGGGTTTTTTATCCAACGTGAGCAAAGAAAACATCCCGCAGGCCATCAACGCCCTTACCTCCGGTCGTTATGGCCTGGATGAAAGGCGATTACTCACCCTGGAAGCCGCCGGGCTGGATCTGGATTTGAATTTTGCCCTTAACGAGGTAACCGTAAGCCGCAAGGACAGCACCGCTATGGTTACTGTGCAAGTCTGGATCAACGACCAGTTTCTTAATAGCTATTGGGCCGATGGGCTGATCGTGGCTACCCCTACCGGTAGCACGGGGTATTCCCTGAGTTGCAATGGTCCCATCATTATGCCGGGCGCCGAAAGTTTGGTAATAACCCCCATTGCCCCACACAATTTAAACGTGCGTCCTTTCGTTATCCCCAATCATTATAAAATCAAGCTCCTGGTGGAAAGCCGCGAAGGCCAGTTTTTGGTTTCCCTCGACTCCCGCATTTACACGGCAGAAGTAGGGCAGCCGCTCGCTTTAGAAACGGCTCCCTATAACCTGCGTTTGGTAGAAACCGAGGTACAGAATTTTGCCCAGACCTTGCGGAATAAGTTGCTCTGGGGCATGGACAAACGAAACTGATCCTTAGGGCCCTCCTGGCGTTTTGGCTATATTTGCCGGCCTTTAAAAAAACGAAGCTATTAAAGCATTTGCGCTCAGTATATTATTGTTGTTTTTCCCCGCCTGGATGAATGCCCAGCGGGCCGAAATAGGTGTGCAGGTAGGGGGTAGCCATTTCTGGGGCGATGTGGGCCCTTACGGCCTCAACCTGCCGCAGGGCTACCAGGGCGGCTTGTTCTTTCGTTATAACATCGACCATCACTGGGCGGTAAGGATTGGCGGCAATTATGGAGAACTCGACGTAAAAGATGCCAATGCGCAGCTCGACTACCGCCGCAATCGCAACCTCTCTTTCCGGACCGATATCTGGGAAGGCTATCTCACCATGGAGTTTAACTATTTCGAGTTCAAACCAGGAACCCCCCAGTGGCACACGCCTTATTTGCTAGGTGGTATTGGCGCTTTCGGTTTTAACCCCGAAGCGCGCTACCGCGGTACCTGGTATGAATTGCAGCCGCTGGGCACGGAAGGACAGGGGACAGCGGCTTCCGAAGAGGCTCCATATGCCCTGGCCAGCGGCTTTATTATGTTTGGTATGGGCTACAAGTTTGCCTTAAGCCGGCACGTAACTTTGGGCCTGGAGATGACCTTTCGCCATGCGCAAACCGATTACCTGGACGACGTGAGCGGGCAGTATTTTGACCCCGCTGTACTGGCCGAGGAAAGGGGCTTAGTGGCCGCATCCCTTTCCGACCGGAGCCGTTCGCCCGGCGATAAGTCCTTGACTTATCGCGGAAATCCGGCCAATGACGACTGGTATATTTTTTCGGCGGTCACTTTACAGATTCGTTTTGAGCGCTTCTATGAGAAATGCGCCACCTTTGTACGCTGATTTGATATGGGAACGCTGCAAGCGCAAATAGATCCGCACCGGCTCCCCAGGCACATAGCCATCATTATGGACGGCAATGGGCGATGGGCGAAGAACAAAGGCTACCTCAGAGCCATCGGGCACGAGAATGGGGTCGATGCCCTCCGCAAGGTGGCCACTGCCAGCGCGCGCCTGGGTATCCACTATCTCACGGTGTACGCTTTCAGTAGTGAAAACTGGAATCGCCCCAAATCAGAGGTCAATACCCTCATGGGCCTGCTGGTTTCCAGCCTGTCCAAAGAGCTCAAGACCCTCCTGGAAAACGACATTAGATTGCGCACCATCGGTAAGGTAGAAAACTTACCGGCCCGGGCGCAGCGAGAGCTGCAAGAGGTGATAGAGCGCACCCGGGACTGCCAGCGGATGGACCTCACCCTGGCCCTGAGCTACGGCAGCAAAGAAGAAATTACCGAAGGTGTACGTCACTTGGCCGCGCAGGTAGAAAAAGGCCAGCTCAAGGCAGCAAATATTACACAAGAACACCTGGCCCAAGCGCTTTATACCGCTTCCATGCCCGACCCCGACCTGCTCATTCGAACCAGCAATGAACGCAGAATAAGCAATTACCTGCTCTGGCAGATTGCCTATGCCGAGCTCTACTTTACCCCGAAACTTTGGCCGGATTTCGGGGAAGAAGACCTGCACCAAGCGGTGCTGGACTATCAAAACCGGGAACGCCGCTACGGCAAAATAAGCGAGCAACTCAAATCTCAATAACTCTTTATGCGTGTACTACATCTCTATGCTTTACTTCTGGTGATGGCTACTGGTAGCCTTCTGGGGCAAGTCACCAATAAGTCCGGCATAGATATCAACCCCAATAAAAAGTACGAAATAGGCGGGGTCCGCGTCACCGGTGGAAACGACCTCGATAAACGGGTGGTAACTCTTATTTCCGGCCTCGAGGTAGGTAAAAAAATCAATTTACCCGGCGACGCCACCACCAAGGCCATTGAAAACCTCTGGCGGCAAAAGCTCTTCGACGACATCGGCCTCTTCGTTACCGAAATAACGGGCAACGTGGTGTTCCTGGAAATCCGCCTTAAGGCCCTTCCCAAACTGAGCAAATACGGCATTCAAGGGCTCAAAAAATCCGATCGCAACGACCTAAGAGAAGAATTAGATCTCAGCAGTGGGAAAGTGGTGACCCAAAACCTGATTGTCACCACAGAGAACAAAGCGGAAAAGTACTTCCGCATCAACGGATTCCTCAACGCCGACGTGGAGGTAAGCCAGCAGCCCGATACTGCCAAGAAAAACGCCGTGATCCTCAATATTAAAGTAGACAAGGGCGAGAAGGTGAAAATCGCCGATATCTTCTTTTACGGCAATAAAAAATTAAGCGACCGCGACCTCCGCAAGGCGCTGGAAGAAACCAAGCGGGCGCGCATCTGGAACATCTTTAAAAGCTCCAAATTCATCCGCAAAAAGTATGAAGAGGATAAGCAAAAACTCATTGATGCCTACAATAGCAAGGGCTTCCGCAACGCACGCATCATCAAAGACAGCATCTATCAAGTTAAAGACGACCGCGTAGCCATCGCCATCTGGGTGGAAGAGGGCCAGAAGTTTTATTTTGGGAATATCAACTGGCTCGGCAATACCAAGTATAGCAACCAAACCCTGAGCAACGTCCTGAACATTGACAAAGGCGATGTTTACGATGCCGCTTACCTGCAGGAACGCCTATTCATGGACAAGCAAGGGAATGACGTGAGCTCCCTTTACCTAAACAACGGCTACCTCTTCTTTAATCTTAACCCCGTAGAAGTACAGGTCCGAAACGATACCATCGACCTGGAAATGCGTATCCAGGAAGGTCAGCAGGCCACCATCGATGAGGTAACGGTCAGTGGCAACGAGCGTACCAATGATCACGTAATTCTCCGCGAACTCCGAACCCGTCCCGGCGAGCTCTTCCGCCGCAGCAATGTGCAGCGTTCCTTGCGCGAGCTCCAGCAGCTCGGCTTCTTTGACCCGCGCCAGCTCAACGTAAATCCCGTGCCCGACGCAGAAACCGGGACGGTAGACATCGAATACGAAGTGGTAGAGCAGTCTACCAGCCAGCTTCAGCTTCAGGGCGGCTGGGGCGCCGGCCGTATCGTCGGTACGCTTGGCCTGAACTTTAACAACTTCTCGGCGCGCAATTTCTTCAAAAAAGGCGCCTGGAAACCCCTGCCTGCGGGCGATGGGCAAACCATAAGCCTGCGCGCCCAAAGCAACGGACGCTTCTTCCAGTCTTATAACGCCTCTTTTACCGAACCCTGGCTGGGCGGCAAAAAGCCCAACTCCTTCACCGTATCCATTTATCACAATATTCAAAACCTCAGCGGACTACCCCGGGACGACGACGATTACCAGGGCCTCACCATTACCGGCGCTACCGTATCGCTGGGGCAGCGCCTCAAGTGGCCGGATGATTACTTTACCCTGCGCCACTCCCTAGATCTGCAGCGCTATCGCTTGGTAGACTACAGCCTGGCCAGTATCAATTTCCAGGACGGCTTCGTGAACAACCTCAGCTACACCATCGCCCTGGGCCGCAATAGCGTGGATTACCCCATCTTCCCGCGCAAAGGGAGCCTCTTCAATCTAAGCATGGAGATGACCCCCCCTTACAGCCTCTTTAACGATAAAAACTACCAGGGCTTACCGCCCTCCGAGCGCTACCAGAGCCTGGAGTACTATAAGCTCAAATTTGACACCAAGTGGTACACCGAGCTCTTCGACAAGACCGTCTTCAAAGTAGCCGCCGAGTTTGGCTCCCTGGGCACCTATAACAGCGAGGTAGGCCTGCCGCCTTTTGAGCGTTTTTATCTGGGGGGCGACGGCCTGCAAAACTTCGTGCTCGATGGCCGCGAGATCATCCGCCTGCGCGGCTACCCCAATAACTCCCTCGTGCCCGTAACCCCCACCGGAAGAGGCGGAACGGTGTACAATAAATACACCATGGAGCTGCGTTATCTCATCACTGAAAACCCCAGCGCCCAAATATTTGCCCTCACCTTTATGGAAGCCGGCAATAACTTCGATCGCTTCGAGAACTACCGCCCCTTTTCCCTCAAGCGCTCCGCGGGCGCCGGCGTGCGCATTTTCATGCCCATGTTTGGGCTACTGGGCGTTGACTTCGGTTACGGCTTCGATCCCTTACCCAACAACCCCGGCACCCCCAGCGGCTGGCAAACCCACTTCATGATTGGTCAACAGTTCTAATTAAGTTAATTTCGCGGCTTGCTGAGGCGCAGGTACTTTTGGCCTCCGGCCAAATGTGGGAGTGGCCTCCCGCTAAAGCCCGTCCCTAAGATGATGACCATGTGGAAAAAATGCTTGCTTACTCTTTTCGGTCTGATCTTTGGTCTGTCCCTTTCCGGGCAGCGCTTTGGGATCGTGGATAGCGAATACATTCTCAAGCAAATGCCGGATTACAGCTCCGCCAAACAGCAACTAGACCAGCTGAGCCGCACCTGGGAAGGGGAAGTACAATCCCTGATGCAAGAAGCCGAAGCGCTCCGGAAAAGTTATGAGGCCGAAAAAGTATTGCTCACCGAAAAAATGCGTGAAAAGCGCCTGGCCGCCATTAAAGACAAGGAAGAAGAAGCCCAAAACAAACAACAAACCTACTTTGGCCCCAAAGGAAAGCTCTACACCAAGCGCCTGGAATTGATCAAACCCATTCAGGATAAAGTGTTTAACGCCATCCGCGAAGTGGCCCAAAAGCGAAACCTCGACGCGGTTTTTGACAAAGGAAGTGACCTGATCGCCCTCTACGTAAGCGAAAGGGTAGAAATAAGCGACCAAGTGATCCGAAAACTTAAAAAGCAATAATTAACCAAATCTAAGTTCCCCCAAAATGAAACGATCTAATCTAGTTCTTACCCTCCTGATGGCCCTTTTTGTAGGCCTGAGCGCCCAGGCGCAAACCAATCAGAAAATTGGCCACATCAATGCCGATTCCCTGCTCCAGCTCATGCCGGAAACCGCCAAGGCCCAAAAGCAACTGCAGGAGTACAGCCAGCAATTGCAGAAAGACCTTAAGGGAATGGAAGAGGAGCTCAACGCGAAGGTTTCTGAATTCCAGAGCAACGAAAAAATGATGACTTCCCTCACCCGGCAGTCTAAGCAACAGGAACTGCAGGACTTGCAGCGCCGGATCCAGCAGTATAGCCAAACGGCCCAGCAGGACCTGCAGCAAAAACAAGAGGAATTGCTCAATCCGGTGATCGAAAAGGCCACTGCTGCCGTCAACAAGGTGGCCAAAGAAAACGGCTACAGCTATGTACTCGATAGCTCTCCCAGCAAGGGAACCGTGATCTACGCCGGCAAGGGCGACAACCTCATGCCCATGGTGCTGGAAGAGCTGGGTATAGAAGCGCCTTAAACCATACCAAGCGCCGGCCAGTAGCCGCTCGCTTAATAACTTTTGAAGGGCCCCGGGATAAAGCCTGAAAACAGGCTTTATCCCGGGGCCCCTTTTTGTAGCTTCGTAGCCAGGTATGGAAAAGCCCATTGGTATATTTGATTCTGGCGTAGGGGGGCTCACGGTGGCCGCTGCCGTCCGGGCGCTCTTGCCGCAGGAATCGTTCATCTATTTTGGGGATACCCGCCACGCCCCCTACGGCGACAAATCCGCCCCCACCATTATCGAGTACAGCCGGCGTATAACCCGTTTCCTGATCGAGCAGGGCTGTAAAACCATCGTAATTGCCTGCAATAGTGCTTCCGCCACCGCCTACGATATCCTGCGGGCCGAATTCCCGGAGGTGTACTGGCTCAACGTGATTGACCCGGCGGCCCGCTTCGTAGTAGACCAGGGCTATGAGCACGTAGGGGTAATCGCTACCCGGGCCACGGCCCGCTCGGAGGTGTACGCCAAGCGCTTAAAGGCTTTGCAGCCGCAGCTCGAGGTGGCCACCAAAGCTACCCCGCTGCTGGCCCCGCTTATCGAAGAAGGCTTTGCCGGAACGGAGGTGAGCCGCGGGGCCATTGATACCTACCTTTCGGAGCCTGCTTTTCATCGCATCCAGGCCCTTATCCTGGGCTGCACGCATTACCCCCTGCTTAAGGACGAAATTGAGGCTTACTACCGGGGCGGTGTGCACGTGGTCGACTCGGCCCACGGCGTGGCCCTGGCCCTGCAGGCGCTGCTGCAGCGGGAAAACTTGCTCAGGGAGGCCCGTGTACCGGAAACCCACTTTTTCGTGAGTGAAAATACGCCCGCTTTCACCCAGGTAGCCCGGCGTTTTTTCGGTTCCGAAATCGCCCTGGAAGAGCGGCTACTGCCCGCTTAAGAACGCTTGGATCAGTTCGTAAAAGGCTTGCGGCTGCTCGGCATGGAGCCAGTGGCCCGCTTCCGGGAGGGTTTTTAACTGCGCCTGGGGGAAATGCTCATGCAGCTGGGGCAGGGCCTCATCGGGCAAATAAGCGGAACGCCCTCCCCGTACAAATAGCACGGGCCCATCGTACTGCGCTTGCGGGGGTAAACCGGCCGTTTCCCCGCGCACCGAGCGGGCCAGCACCGGGAGGTTAAACCGCCAACCGAGGCTTTCCTTGCTTTCCCAGTAGAGGTTTTTAAGTAGAAATTGCCGTACCCCCGGGGGTAAGTCGGGGCCAAACTGTTCCTGAGCTTCGCGCCGGCTGCTGATTTGCGAAAGGTCCAAGCCCTCCAGGGCGGCCACTACCTGTTCGTGATGGGGCCGGTAGGATTGGGGCCCAATATCCGCCACGGTAAGGCTCCGGGTGTGTTCCGGGTAGAGGCAGGCAAATAGCATTCCCACCTTGCCGCCCATGCTGTGCCCCAGAAGATGGGCGGAGGAAAGGCCATGGTCTTCCAGGTATTCGCGTACATCGTCGCTCATCACTTCATAGGAAAAGGCCTCGCTGTGGGGGCTTCGGCCGTGGTTGCGCATGTCCAGCACGTGCACCTGGTAGTGCTCCGACCAACGCCGGGCCAGGGTTTTCCAGTTGTCGCCCATACCAAAAACCCCGTGCATGATGAGCAAGGGGGCCCCCTCTCCGAAAATTTGACTGTGAAGCTTCATGTCTTGACGAAATACATTTGGCCGGCAGGCCTACTTAAAAGCGCAGCAAAGGTAAGAAGGGCTGCCGCACGGCCTCGTGACTTATGTGGTACCTTTGCGCCCTTTAAAAAGCTCTCTCACTATGG
Source organism: uncultured Bacteroidota bacterium (assembly GCA_913056475.1). Taxonomy (GTDB): domain Bacteria; phylum Bacteroidota; class Bacteroidia; order Flavobacteriales; family Schleiferiaceae; genus CAJXMS01. The sequence continues at coordinate 5,098 of CAJXMS010000018.1, read as the reverse complement.
CTACGCCCCAGCGCTATACCGTTACGGCCGCTTTGCCTTACGCCAACGGGCCGGTGCATATAGGTCACCTGGCCGGCTGTTATTTGCCGGCCGATATTTACGTGCGCTACCTGCGGCAGCAAGGGCGTGATGTGCAGTTTATCTGCGGCACGGATGAACACGGCGTGGCCATCAATCTGAAAGCGCAGGCGGAGGGCTGCAGCCCAAAGGAAATAGTGGACCGCTACCACGAGGTGATCCGGAAGGGCCTGGAAGGCATCGGTTGCAGTTTCGACATCTTTTCCCGCACCAGCAAAGCCATTCACCGGGAAACGGCACAGGACTTTTTTACCAAGCTTTACGAGCAGGGTTCGCTGGTGGAAAAAACCACCGAACAGTACTACGATACCCAAGCCGAAAGTTTCCTGGCCGATCGTTACATCCAGGGCACCTGTCCCAACTGTGGTTTTGAAGAAGCCTACGGCGATCAGTGTGAAAGCTGTGGCAGCAGTTTGAGCCCCATGGAGCTCAAAAATCCGGTATCTCGCCTCAGCGGGGGCCGTCCCGAGCGCCGGGAAACCACCCACTGGTTTTTGCCCCTGGACCACCTCAGTGGCAAAATTGAGCAGTACATCCGCGCCCACGGCCACTGGAAGCCCAATGTGTACGGCCAGTGCATGAGCTGGCTGCAAAGTGGCGACGGCCTGCAGGCCCGCAGCATGACGCGTGACCTGGACTGGGGCGTGCCGGTGCCCCTGCCCCAGGCGGAGGGTAAGGTACTCTACGTATGGTTTGATGCGCCCATCGGCTATATCTCCGCTACTAAGGAGCTCCTGGGGGAGCGCTGGACCGATTATTGGCAGCGAGAAGATACCAAATTGGTGCACTTCATAGGCAAGGACAACATCGTGTTTCACTGCATTACTTTTCCCTCTATGCTGATGGAGCACGGCGATTACCACCTCCCCGATGAGGTGCCGGCCAACGAGTTTCTGAACCTGGAGGGCCGCAAGATCTCCACCAGCCGCAACTGGGCGGTGTGGCTGCACGAGTACGTGGCCGATTTTCCCGGCAAGGAAGACGCCCTGCGCTACTGCCTCTGCGCCAATGCCCCCGAGACCAAGGACAATGACTTTACCTGGAAGGATTTTCAAAATCGCAACAACAATGAGCTGGTGGCGGTGCTGGGTAATTTTGTAAACCGGGTGCTGGTGCTGCTGAATAAGTATTACGACGGAAAGCTCCCCGAGGTCCAGGCCCCTACGGCGGCCGAAGAACAGCTCCAAAAGGCTCGCCGCCAGGCCCCAGACCGGGTGGCCGCCGCCCTGGAACGCTACCGCTTTAGGGAAGCACAACTGGCCATGATGCAGCTGGCCCGGGAAGGGAACAAATACCTGACCGAGGAGGAGCCCTGGAAAACCCAAAAAACGGACCCCAGCCGCACCGAAGCGATCATGCACGAAGCGGCGCAAACGGCGGCCTTGCTTAGCCAATTGATGGAGCCTTTTCTGCCCTTTGCGGCGGCGCGTCTGCGGGGCTACTTGCAGCTGGACTTGATCCCCTGGGAAAAGCTCAGCGATGGGGACCTGCTGCCGGCCGGCCACCGGGTGGAAAAGGGCGATCTGCTCTTCGAAAAGGTGAGCGATGAGGCCGTGGAGGCCCAGAAACAAAAACTAGAAGAACCCGCCCCCGCGGAAGAAAAGCACCCTCCCCTGAAAGAGGAGATGGATTTTGAGACCTTTACCCAGCAAGACCTCCGGGTGGGGACCATCACCGCGGCCGAAGAAATGCCCAAAGCCGATAAGCTGCTCAAACTATCGGTAAACCTGGGCTTCGAGCAGCGAACCATCGTATCGGGCATTCGTCAACATTTTGATGCGGCCCATTTGCCGGGTCAGCGGGTGACGGTAGTGGCCAATCTGGCCCCGCGGAAGCTGCGGGGCGTAGAAAGTCAGGGGATGATCCTCATGGCTGAGAATGCCGATGGGATGCTTCACTTTGTGGCGCCGCCTGCCGAAGCCGAGAACGGCGCCGTAGTCCGGTAGCGAGGCGTTCCGCGGCTTTAGCGGGCAAAGAGCTGCTCCTCCCGGTTTTTAAAAGCCTTAAACTCCAGCGCATTGCCATCGGGGTCCTGGAAAAAGAGCGTAGCTTGTTCCCCCGGAGTGCCCGCGAAGCGGACGGTGGGTTCGATGATAAAGCGCACCTCTTTTTCCCGGAGCAGGGCCGCGAAGGCTTCCCAGTCTGCCCAGGGCAGGACCACCCCGAAATGAGGCACCGGCACCTGCTCGCCATCTACCGGATTGTGCTGCAAGGCCGTTTTTTCCGGGCTATAATGCAGCACCAGCTGATGGCCAAAAAAGTCAAAATCTACCCAGTGGGGGTCGGAGCGCCCTTCCCTGAAGCCCAGCACCGTCCCGTAAAAGCGGCGGCAGCCTTCTAAGTCCTTTACGGGAATGGCCAGGTGGAAAGGGCTTAGAGCGGTGTTCATAGGCTACCTAATTTTTGAGAGAAAGGGGCTAAATTACACAGCGCTGGGGCTTGGTTAACATTATACTGCAAACCTTTTGGCTCCTCCCTTGCTTCTTTTTTCCTATGACGCACTTTTCCCCCGCGCTTTTCACCTTTCTAAAAGACCTTGCGGCGCACAACGACAAAGCATGGCTGGATGCCCACCGGGACCGCTATCACGGGCATCGCCAGGAGGTGATTGCTTTTACCGAGGCGCTGTATGATCAACTGGCTACCGTGGATACCATGCCCTGGCAAGACCCCAAAAAGTCGGTGGCGCGCATCAATAACAATCGCAAGTTTCACCCCGATAAGCCCCCGTACAAAGACCATTTTGGCATCATGGTAAACCGGGGCCGGGGCAAGGCCGGACTCTACCTGCACATCCACCCGGCAGCGGCTTTTTTTGGGGGCGGTATTTACCGGCCCGCGCGAGACATCCGGGCCGCCATTCGGGCCCAGATAGACGAGCGGGGCGCGGAGCTCCGGGCGGCCCTGCAGAAAGAGGCCTTCCGGGACCGTTTTGGAACCCTCCAGGGCGATCAGCTCAAGGTAGCCCCGCGGGATTATCCCCGGGATCATCCCCACGTAGACCTTTTGCGCTATCAGGATTTTGTTTTTTCCCGCCCGCTTTCCCAGCGTCAGCTTCGCAGCCCTCAATTGCTGGAAGCCCTCAGCGCCGACTTCGCCGCCGCGCTGCCCTTTTTGCGGTTTTTGGATACAGCGCTGGCGGAAAGCTAAGCCCTGCGCCCCGGGCTAAAGCCTTTGGCGGCGCCCCTCCGCGCGGCCCGAAACGACCCTTAGGTGACCCGCCTCACTTGTCACCCCTTTCGGGTGTTATAGTTTTGCTCTAACAAATTTCAAAAACAATAGATAAAATGGAAGATCAAGTGCAAAAACCCCAAATGCCCCGTATCGGCGATCAAGCGCCCGATTTTGACGCCGCCACCACTACCGGCCCGCTCCGTCTGTCTGATTACAATAAAGACAGCTGGGTAGTCCTCTTTTCCCACCCGGCCGATTTTACCCCCGTGTGCACCACCGAAATGAGCGCCTTTGCCCAGGAAAAAGACTTCTTTGCGGAGCGCAATACCAAGCTGCTCGGGCTTAGCATCGACAGCATCCATTCCCACATGGCCTGGGTCAATAACGTCAAAGAAAAAACCGGCGTGTACTTCAACTTTCCCATCATCGCCGATCTCGACACCAAAGTGTCGCAGCTCTACGGCATGCTGCACGAAAATGAAGACACCACCGCCGCCGTACGGGCCGTATTCTTCATCGACCCCAAGGGCACCATCCGCCTCATCATGTACTACCCCCTCAATGTGGGTCGCAACATGGAAGAGATCAAGCGGAGTCTCATCGCCTTGCAAACCGCCGATGAGAACGCCTGCGCCCTGCCGGTAGACTGGCAGCCGGGCGATAAAGCCATTGTGCCGCCCCCCAAAACCCTGGAAGAAATGGATCAGCGCGTAAACGATGACTCCGTAGAAAAGGTAGACTTTTACCTGGCAAAAAAGAGCCTCTAATGGCCCGGCGCCCTACGGTACCCCAAAGCAGCTTCCCCACGGGAGCTGCTTTTTTGTGGGCCGGACGGAGGGGCGCTTACCTTTGCGCCGTCCATGGTTTCCAAAGAAAATCTCCGCCAGCGGCTCCGTCCAAAACGCCGCGCCCTACGCCCCCGGCAGAAAACCCACTGGGACCGCCAGCTTAACCAAAAGCTCTGCCAGTGGCTGGCTCGTCACCCGGTGCAGCGCATTCATACCTACCTGCCCCTACCGGAGGAGGTCAATCTGGAACCCAGTCTCCGGTTTATGCTGGACCAGGGCCTCCAGCTCTACGCCCCCAAAACGCTGGCGCAAGGACAATTGGAAAACCGCCCCTTACGCGACTTACAGGCCCTTCGCCACGGCCGTTACCATACCCGTTACCCGGCCACTACGGAGGTGTACACGGGAGGTTATGATCTTATCCTGGTCCCGGGTCTGGCCTTTGATCCGGCCGGCTACCGCGTGGGCTATGGCGGCGGCTATTACGACCGCCTGCTGGCCCATACCCCTCATCGCCACGCCCTGGCGCTGGCCTATCCCTTTCAGATGCTGGCCCAGGAACTCCCCCGGGAAGCGCATGACCAGCCCGTGGGGGAGGTGCTGCTTCCGGCTTAGGTTTTTTGCTGGGCCTTTCGGCCAAATGTGCTCCGGGCGGCCAGACGCGTTTTCCTTTTTTTTTGCCTATCGCGCCGGGGCGGCTCCCGGCCTTTTAGCACCCTTGTCCTTGCTTGCGGGGGAAACCGTCTGGGGTTACAGCCCTCACATTGTTTGCGCCCTGGATGGGTCCACGCGGGCGATAGGTCAAGGACAAGGCCCTTGTATTATCAGTTCTGTGGCATGTTAATAGCAAGGCCTTCAGCCTTGCCTGGGCGGTGGTTACGTCTTTCCCCTGGGCTTGCCAAGCCCAGGCTAATGAATGAAAGGCTTTCAGCCTTTTCTATTGGGGCGGTAAGCGAGGGGCAATTCCCTTGTATGGTTTGCGCCCTGGATGGGGCCCGCGGGCGGTAGGTCAAGGGGGAAAGTCCTGCGAGGACCGGTAGGAGGCCGCGCTCCTGGCG
>CAJXMS010000017.1 GCA_913056475.1 uncultured Bacteroidota bacterium | reverse complement strand
AGGAATGGGGTGAGCGCCCCCCTCTCCCTTAATATATTGATGAGGCGACGAAGATTGTAGGCGATAAGCATCAGACCGACATCGGCACTGGCGCGTCGCTTGGTCTTCTTGGTGAGTATATGATCAAAGCCCCACTGACGTTTGATGGTCCCATAGGGATGCTCTACCAAAGCTTGACGCTGGCGGTAGCGCTCAGGTTGGTCTTCTACGTTCTGGCGATTACGCTCCAGATTCTCCTGATAGATCGATCGCTCAATAAGCCTTCCATGAGGGGTTTTAGTGCATAACTTTCGGAACTTGCCGCCTAAGCAGGCTTTGCTCCTATCGTTCTGTAGCAAATCCCGGTGGCTTACAATCGGGGCGTTAAGTCTAACGGTGTTGTCATCGGAGATGATGTCATCAATGGCGGTGGGGCACAGTGCCGCCTGTTTGCGATCAAAGCCTTGTAAATGTTCTCTATTACTAAGATCGGGAAAACGCAGGCTTCAAAGGCATTCCCAGGCAAAAGCAATCAACAGAAAGGTGGGGAGTTTTTAGACAGTCTGACGGTTAGAACATCAATTCGAGTTTCATTAACAACTCTGTAGATTATTCGATAGTTTCCTTCTATTATTTCCCGCATATCCTCGTCTTGAATTTCAGGTACATTTCGGCCAGAATGTATATTAGATTTTAAAATATTAGTTCTGTTTCTAATCTTTAAAACTTGTCGTTTTGCGTAAAGTTTAGAGTCCTTGGAGATATAATCGGCAATATCTTTTAAATCATTTTTCGCTTGAAAAGTCCAATTTATTCGAACCATTTATCCACTTCTTCGTCTAATTCACTTTCACTTAAAATCTCATTTTTCTCAGACTGATTTTTACCGTTTTCAATTTTTTCCACAAGAATCAGTCTTTCTACTAGATCATCTATTGAAAATTCCTCTGGGAAGCTGTCGATCTGCTCTTTCAGTTTTGTTTTTGTTATCATCACTAAAATTTTAATTTAAAGATACAAAAGATTTTATTTCAACTAAAATCTCTTTTCATATGCAAGGTAACATCTATATAACCTGACTTCACGTTATACCAATTATGCCCATTGTTTTTTTAATCGCTTGACAATCTGTTTTTTACAAGTTGGCAGCCCCCGCAGCCGCCCGCGCTTAGCGCCAGGGACCCCAAGGGTGACTCTCCCCCACGGGGGAGTCGGGGCCCGGGCCCCGGGCCGCTAGCGGGCAACCAAATAGCGGCGATCCCATGACTCCGTACTTCATGGTGCTTAAAAGAGGCGGCCGGGCATTGCTTATTGGTCATTTGGGGCTTAAATCCTCAAAAATAATAAAAACTTAGCCCCACCCCAGGCCACCCGCGCCGGCCCCCTCAAACGGAACCATTGCTTACCTTCGGGGCATAAAGACCCGTCCGCCCGCATGCCCACTCCCGATCCTCAACTTCTGCGCGAGCTCGTTCGCTACGAAATGCCCTTTGGCAAGTATAAAGGCCGTCGCCTCTACCAGCTCCCGGAGCCCTACCTGGTATGGTTTCAGCGAAAAGGCTTCCCGGCCGGTAAGCTGGGTATGCTCCTGGAAACGGCCCTGGTGATCCGCCAAAACGGCCTCGAAGAACTCCTCCCGCCCCTGATCCAGTCAGAAGCCCGCAAAACTTAGCCCCTTCCCCTTTGTTCCCCTTGTATGTCTGATAAGAAAACCCTGGTCATCGCGGGCGCCTCCGGCTTCATCGGCCGCTGGTTTATCCACACCTACCGCCACCATTACCACATCATCGCCCTCAGCCGCAAAAAAGTGCGGCACAATCCCCACCCCGAAGTGGAATGGCGGCAGGTAGAGCTCTACTCCATCTCCTCCACCGAGCGCGCCCTGGCCGGCGCCCACTACGCCCTCTACCTGGTACACTCCATGAATCCCTCCACGCGGCTCAATCAGGGCACCTTTGACGATACCGACCTCCTCCTGGCCGATAATTTTTCCCGCGCCGCCGAGGCCCAAAACCTCGAACAGATCATCTTCATGGGCGGCATCGTCCCGCCCGACGGCGAACCGCTATCCCGCCACCTCCGCAGCCGTTACGAAGTAGAGCAAACCCTGGGCGCCCGCCGCACCCCCCTTACCTCCCTGCGCGCCGGCATCATCATCGGCCCCGGCGGCTCCTCCTTCGAGATTGTGCGCAAGCTGGTCAAAAACCTCCCCATCATGGCCTGCCCCAAGTGGTGCGATAGCGAGTCCCAGCCCATCTCCATTCACGACACCCTGCCCCTGCTCCACCAGGTCATCGGCGCGCCCCAGTATTACGGCCAATCCCTGGAAATAGGCGGCCCCGACGTGATCTCCTACACCGACCTGCTCCGCCTTACCGCCCGGCTCCTGCAGAAGCGCCGCCTCATCTTCTCCGTGCCCATTTACACCGTCGGTTTTTCCAAGCTCTGGGTCGCCCGCTTTACCGGCAGCAGCACCACCCTCGTATCGCCATTGGTCGAAAGTTTGCGCCACCACATGCGGCTCCATCCCGCCCGCTGGGCGCAGCTGCCCCTCCAGCGTCCCGCCCTTTCCATCCAGGAAGCCGTAAGCGATGCCCTCAGCGGACCAGAACCCGCCGCCGGGCCCAGCTTCCATAGCCCCGCTCCCCAGCGCAATACCGTGCGCAGCTTTCAGCGCCTCCCCAATCCCGCTCAACTAGGCGCCCGGCGCGTAGCCCTCCTCTATCAGCGCTGGCTGCCGCACCTGTTTCGCTACCTCATCCACGCCCGGCAGGAAGGCCCCTATGTGCATATCTACGCCAGCGGCCTGCCCCGGCCCATACTGGTTTTGCGGAGCATCCCCGATCGCAGCGATGGCGAGCGCTGGCTTTTTTACATCTGCGATGGGCTGCTGGTCCGCCGCAAAGATTACGGCTGGCTTGAGTTTCGGCGCGTCCTCCAGGGCCGCCATTTCGTGGCCGCCATCCACGAATTTGTCCCCAGCCTCCCCTGGTACATCTACCGCTACACCCAGGCCCTCTTCCACCTCTGGGTGATGCATCGCTTTCGCCGCTACCTCGCCCAGCTCCAGGCGGCGTAGGAGCGGCCTCACCGGCCAAATGTGTTTCCCTCCGCCTCCCGGTTTCCCGCTTTAAGCCTGCTTTCCCTCGCTTTCCGCCCCATCGCGTGGGGCGCTCGCCAGGAGCGCGGCCTCCTACCGGTCCTCGCAGGACTTTCCCCCTTGACCTATCGCGCGCGGGCCCCATCCAGGGCGCAAACAATACAAGGGCTTCACCCTTGGCCTACCGCGGCGGAAATCCTACCTGGGGTTGCCAACCCCAGGCTAAACAATGCAAGGGCTTCACCCTTGGCCTACCGCCCGCGTGGACCCATCCAGGGCGCAAACAATGTGAGGGCGTTGCCATTGGCCTACCGCACGCGGAGATCATCCAGGGCGCAAGCAATACAAGGTATTTACCCCTGACCTTACCGCCCTACTGGAAAAGGCTAAAAGCCTTTCATTCAATAGCCTGGGCTTGGCAAGCCCAGGGGTAAGGCATAAGCACCGCCCAGACAAGGCTGAAGGCCTTGCTATTTTTGGCGATCAAAAAAGTATTCGGGCTCAAACCCTTCAACTTTGTAGGTGCGCATAAAATTTTGGACCTCTTCCTCAAAGGTCATCTTTTGATGATGTTCACTTTGATTGCGTATGTAGCTCCATACGCGGTCTAGTTCTTTTGGGCTCACTGAAAAACAACCATACCCTTTCTGCCAGGTAAAGTTTGATTTCCTCTTTTCCTTCTGCACCCAATAGGTACTGCTGCGTTTTAATTCCTGAACAAGCCACTGTAAGCTGTGCTTCTTAGACATACCGAAGAGGCAATGAACATGATTTATATGTCCATTGACAATTAGTGGGACGCAGGTCATGGATTGCAGGATTCCATAGAGATAACGGTAAAGTTCGCCATCCAGAGGATGAGTAATCAGCGGGGCTCTATTTTTAACGGAAAAGACCAAGTGCAAGTAATTGGCAGATAAAGATTGAGGCATGATAAAAGGGTTAAGAGATGCAAAATTGTATAAAATCTTTGACATTACCCTTTTGGACATGGTTATCCCGCTGGGCTCACTGCAGGGCGCAAACAATACAAGGGCCTTGCCCTTGACCTACCGTCCTACTGGTAAAGGCTGAAAGCCTTTCATTCAATAGCCTGGGCTTGGCAAGCCCAGGGGAAAGGCACAACCACCGCCCAGGCAAGGCTGAAGGCCTTGCTATTGATGCACCTCGGAACCGGTAATATAACGGCAGGTGCCGGGCTGGCCGCCCTTATGGGGTTTCCGGGGCGTTTTCTCCTTTTACTTTCCATTCAAAGCTCTGCTCCCAGTTGGCCCGTATTTCCAGGGTTTCCGGATAGGCCAGGCGCGGTTCCGGGGGGCGGTTTTGCCAGTAGAAGCCTGGGGTCCAGTAGCCGTCCTTATTTTGATCCTGCACCAGGTAGGCTTTTAGCTTTCCTGCCGGGCGATTTTTCAGGTGCAGCTCCGTTTGGCCGCGAAATGTACGCGTGGTAAGGAGTTCCTCGTCGGCATCTACTATCTGCAGGAGGTAGTGGCAGCAGCTATCCGCTACCACTTTTAGCCGCAGGCTGCCCAGCTCCTCCTGAGGCAGGACCTTTATTTGCTGCCCCAGGCTGTCGTTTTTGCGTCCGTACCAGGCCTGGACAGCGCCGGGGTCCAGCACCAGCTGATGGTCGCGCGGAGGTGCCCGCAGCCAATAACGCCGCCGGTGGTCCGGCCGGGGCCGCCAGTGTACCGGAGTGGTATCGCGGCCCAGGCGGCGTGTTCGGCTGCTGTCTACCGCCAGCAAAGGAAGATTGCTTTCCAGCCAGAGGGTATCCCCGGCGGCCGTTTGGGAAGGGCGGATATTGAGCTTAAGCGCGGGGGGATCGCCGCGGCGGGGCCGGAGGTAAAGGAGGGTATCCAGCGGCGCTTCCGCCCGGCTGCTATCGATAAGGCGCAGGCCCAGGCTATCGCGGCCGCCCCGGTACCAATAAAAAAGGGTGTCTTTATTGCCGGGCCGCTCCAGGAAGCCCGAGTCTGGCGCAACCGGCGGCACGGGCTGGATCTGCAGCGAATCGGTGGGCCGGGCAAAGGCCAGCTGCCATTTTCCCACCGCCACGGCCCGGGCGCTGTAGAGCTTTTGCGGAGGGCGCGGCGTGGAAGCCCGCAGGGTAAAGGAGGGCATTTCGCGGCCGGGCTGGAGGGAGAGGGTATCGGTCCGGAAGGCCATGAGGGGCCAGCCCCGTAATTTAAAATCGCCGTCCGCATCCTGGAAAGCCACCAGGCGGTAGCGCCCGGCCCGGAGATACTGCAGGGCAAAGCGGCCTTCCTTATCCGTAAGGGCGTAATAGTCGGGCAGTTGCTGGTACAGCATGCTGTCCCGGGGCTCTTTTTCGCTTTGACTGAGGCTATCGGGAGCCCCGGCGGGGAGGCGGTACAGGCCCACCAGGATATCGCTTACCGGGCCCCCACGGTAGGCCTCCTCCACCCGGCCTTCCAGGGCCAGGCTGTCCAGGTAATCGCCGGTAGAAAATACGTAGCGCAGGGAGTCATTGACATTGCCTTCATTGAGGTCTTTGAGGCGCTGCCCGAAGGAGATGATGTAGGTAGTTTGGGGCTTAAGGCTGTCTTCCCAGCTCAGCTTAATTTCACGGCCGCGGCTTTCCACGGTGAGGCCGTTTTTCAAGGGCGGTGAAACGCGGATTTGCTGGGAACCGCCCTGCCTTTTGAGGTATTCATTGAAGCGCAGGCGGATGCGGGTCCCCTGGAAATTCACCTTGCCATTAGCCGGGAAGGCCGTGTCCAGCTCCGGGGGCAGGCTGTCGCGCGGTCCGCCGCTGGGGGCCGATTGGGTGGCACAGGAACTTACCACCCCCGCCGGGGGTCCCAGAAGGATGGCGGCCGCCGCCAGGCCCACTGCCCCGCGCAGTACCCGCCGAAGCGTCCTCCCGGACTGCTTAAAGACCTTTTTCATATACCGTGGCTGAACAGACAAAGATGGTGCATTTTCTCTTTTTGGTGCCGGGCGGCCCGGGCAGGGCCCTTTCTTTAGGCGGCCTGCCGGCCAAATGTACGGCGGGGCCGACGGCGTTTTTTTCATTTTAAGGGTCCGGTGATCGCCTGCGCCATGGTGCGCGCCGCGCCCTGCCTGGAGAGGGGCGCATAAAAAAAGCAGCGGCCGCGGCGGGAAAGCGGCGGACGCTGCATGCATAGCCAAAGGCCGAGGCCCGGCCTATGGGGAGGAGATTATTTGAGGGTAGAAGGGCAGATGTAGTCGGTAAGCGGCCAGCCACTTTCTTTCATGGCATCGGCGCCGCCGTCTACATTGACAAAGTGCCGCAGGCCCCGAGCTTGCAGGATAGAGCTGGCGATCACGGAACGATAGCCGCCCTGGCAGTGCAGGAGGGCTTCTTGCTCGGGCAGCTCGCTCATCTTATCATTGAGCTGGGCCAGGGGAATATTACGGGCGTCTTCTACGTGCTCACTGGTGTACTCACCAGGTTTGCGGAGGTCTACCACGGGGAGTTTTTCCGCTTGGTAGCGCTGGTGGGCTTCGGCCGAAGAGATGGTGGGAATTTGATCTACTTCTTTGCCGGCGGCTTGCCAGGCGGGGAAGCCACCTTCCAGATAGCCCAGTACGCGGTCAAAGCCTACGCGGGCCAGGCGGGTAATGGCTTCTTCTTCCCGGCCTTCGGGGGCAATGAGCAGGATGGGCTGAGCCACATCGCCGATAAGGGCGCCTACCCAGGGGGCAAAATCGCCGTCCAAACCGATGAAGGTAGATTTGGGGACAAAGCCTTTGACGAATTCTGCCTCGGAGCGCACATCCAGTACCACGGCACCGGTTTCGGCGGCGGCGGCTTCAAAGGCCTCAGGGGAGAGGGCCTGGAGGCCGCGCTGCATAACCTCGTCGATGGAGTCGTAGCCTTCTTTGTTGAGCTTTACATTGAGGGGGAAGTAGGCCGGAGGGGGCAGGAGGCCGTCGGTAAGTTCTTTGATAAATTCCTCTTTGGTCATGTCGGCGCGCAGGGCGTAGTTTACCTTTTTCTGGTTGCCCAGGGTATCTACGGTGGCATCCATCATGTTTTTACCGCAGGCAGAGCCGGCGCCGTGGCCGGGGTATACGGTGATGTCATCGGCCAGGGGCATGATTTTTTGACGGAGGCTGTCGAATAGCAGTCCGGCGAGTTCTTCTTGGGTCATGCTGGCGGCTTTCTGGGCCAGGTCGGGGCGTCCTACGTCGCCCAGGAAAAGGGTATCGCCGGTGAAGAGGGCGTGGTCCTTTCCGTTTTCATCGCGGAGCAGGTAGGTGGTACTTTCCATGGTATGGCCCGGGGTGTGCAGCACCTTGAGGGTGAGCTTACCGATGGAAAATTCTTCGCCATCCTGCGCCTGATAGTGGTCAAAGGTGGGCTGCGCCTGGGGGCCGTACACGATGGGGGCGCCGCTCTTTTCGGAGAGGGTGAGGTGGCCACTCACAAAGTCGGCGTGGAAGTGGGTCTCGAAGATGTATTTGATCTTACCGCCCAGGGCCTCAGCTTTGTCCAGGTAGGGCTGCACTTCCCGCAAGGGGTCGATGATGGCGATTTCGCCCTGGCTTTCGATGTAGTAGGCGCCTTGAGCCAGGCATCCGGTGTATATCTGTTCTACGTTCATGGGTATGGATTTTTGGGGTTTTTAAAATTAAAAGAAAAAACTTGCGGCCGGGGTTTATCACATTTGGCCGGCAGGCCTATCAAAGGCCGGGCAAAGATGGGGGGCCTTAGGCCAGAAACTCGGTGAGCATGATCACGATGCCCATCAGCAGGACAAACCAGCCAAAACCTTTTTTGAGCTGCTGGGCGCTTACAAAGCGGACCAGGTAAATGCCGATGAACATACCAATAATGGAAAAAGCGGTGAAGAGCAGCAGCACGGGCCAGTCAATGGCGCGGCCACTGCCCAGGTCGCCCAGGAAGCCGATGAGGCTCTTGATGGCAATGATGACCAGGGAGGTGCCTACTGCTTTTTTCATGGGCATGCCCACGAGCAATACCAGGGCGGGCACGATGAGGAAGCCGCCGCCGGCGCCTACCAGGCCGGTAACGACGCCCACTACGCCGCCCTCAAGTAGGATCATGGGTATATTGGGACCATTGGCCGCATCTTTTTCCGAGGCAATGCCGCCGCGAATCATGGAGTAAGCGGCTCCGAGCATCACAATGGCGAAGAAGACCATAATGCCGATGTTTTTGGTGAAGACGAAATCACCGATGGTAAACCAGGTGTCGGGTAGCCAGGGCACCAGGGTGTAGCGGGTAAAAAAGACGGCAATGAGGGCGGGCAGCGCAAAGAGAAGGCCGGTTTTCCACTCGACTTCGCCCTGGGCGCTTTTGCGCAGCCCTCCTACCACGGAAGTGGTGCCCACCACAAAAAGGGAGTAGGCGGTGGCGATAACGGGGTCTAGCCGTAAAACGTAAACGAGAATAGGGACAGTAAGAATGGAGCCCCCGCCGCCCAGAAGGCCGAGGGTGATGCCCATTACAATGGCAAGTGCGTATCCGAGTATTTCCATGGGGGCAAAAGTGCGGTGCCTGCTCCGGCTTCACGGTGACGGGTATCACCTCCGGTTTTACCTCGCCCCTGCTTACAGGCGGTTGGGCGACACACCGATGGTGTTGAGCGGCTAGCGCGGCCGGGCATCCGCCGAGCGGCCTGGAGGGAAGCAACACCAGGCAGGGAATGCTGCTCAGGGCTCCGGGTTTATTCCTACCTTCGTAAAGGTCAAGGCCGGAGGCAGGCCACCCTAAATAAGCGCGCGATGACGCTAGCGGAATGGCAAAGCTTGCGGACCGAAACGCCGGCCGTACTGCTTTATTTTTATACGCCCCAGTGTGCCGTGTGTGGCGCCCTGTGGCCCAAGGTACAGGCCCTGCAGGAAGAAGCCTTTCCGGCCTTACGCTTGGTGAAGGTAAACGCCCGGGAAAGCGCGGCGCTGGCCGGACAGCTCCGCATGCTGAGCGTGCCGGGACTTTTGGTTTTTATAGACGGGCGGGAGGTGAGCCGGGCCAATGGTCATATAGCGCTGGCCCGCTGGCGGGAAGAAATCTGGCGGCCCTACGAAGCTTTTTTTAGCCACGGCTGAGGGGAGTACCGCCCCCGGGGAGTGACTTGCGGGCCGGCGGGGGGCCAGCTGTGCGGTTTTCCTTATTTTCGTGCCGGATGGGGCTGAACGAGCCCCGGCATTTTCAAAAAAACATCGTTTCCGTATGGCCCTCCAAAAGCCTTTTAATCTCCCCCGCTGGATAGAAGAAAACCGTGCGCTCCTCAAGCCCCCGGTGGGCAACAAAAACCTCTATCCCGAAGGTACGGACTACATCGTTATGATCGTGGGCGGGCCCAATGCGCGCAAGGATTATCATTACAACCAGACCGAAGAGCTCTTTTACCAGCTGGAAGGCCAGATCACCGTGCGCATTCAGGAAAATGGCCAGCCGGTGGATATGAAACTGGGGCCCGGCGATATGTTTCTCCTCCCCCCGGAGGTGCCCCACAGCCCCATGCGCGAGGAAAATTCCATCGGCCTGGTGGTGGAGCGCATCCGCCAGCCGGAGCATCAGGACGGCCTGCTTTGGTACTGCGATCACTGCAATCACTTGCTGCACGAGACCTACTTCCCGCTCACCAACATCGAAAAAGACTTTCTCCCCCGCTTCCGGACCTTTTATAACTCGGAGGAACTGCGCCGCTGTGATAATTGTGGCCAGGTAATGGATACGGATCCCCGCTTTACGGATTAGGGGCCAGCCGGGCGGATTTACTTTTGGCCGCCGGCCAAATGAGCCCTGCTAGGCGCGAAGCATCCCGTCCGGTAGGCAGGGCGGGAAAAACGATTATCTTTGCGCCCGCCAAAAGCCGCGCCCAGATGGCGGAATTGGTAGACGCGTTGGTCTCAAACACCAATGGGGTAACACCCGTGCCGGTTCGACTCCGGCTCTGGGCACTTTTCGAAAAAAGCCGCGCTGTGGTCTGGACCACAGGCGGCTTTTTTGATTTATACGATGCTGCGCATATCCCGCTCCAGCTCTCGCATGAGCTGCTTTTCCTCCGGATGGTAGCTCCAGACGTTGTCAAACTGACGGATCACTTCCTCATTGGCCTGATCAGTGATGATGAGGCTGTGAAACTGGGTGCCCTGATGGTGCTGCTGCTGCTCCATGCGTTGCTGTAAATCAGCGCTGAGGGCGTACATGATAAAGTCGGAGATCACCAGTACGTCGGCATCGCGGTAGTGATGGGTTTCGAGCTGGGTGAGGGCTTCGTTGAGCGCCAGGCTGATGTCGGTGCCGCCGTGGAAGCTTTTCTGCAGGAAGGCGGCCACTTCGTCTATGCTATTGACCAGATTGTAGAGGTCGATGGTATGCACGCCGCTGCTGAAATTGACCAGGTAAGCGGCGCGGTTTTCCCGGGCCGCCATCTTGAGGATGCCGAAGCAGAGCACCTTGGCGATGCGCTCCGGTTCGCCCTCCATGCTGCCACTGGTATCTACGCAGACGATGAAGGGGCCTTTTTCCTTCTGCTTTACCTTTTGGTAGCGTTCGCTGTACACCCGGTTGCTGCTGATGAGGCGTTGGTCTTCGTAGCGGTTTACCTGGAGTTGCTCCTCGGCAAAGCGCTTGAGGAAATTCCACTCGGTGGGCTCTCCAAAAAGGGCCACCTCGGTAGGCAACACATTGTTGAGGTCATCGCCGCTGCGCACACCCACGATTTCCGAGCGCAGATTGGGATCGGGGGCCCATTCCTGGCGCACCACCTTTTTCTCGTAGAGCTCCTCTTCGGTTTCCAGCTCCGCCTGGCGCAGGCGGCCCAGGAGCTCGGCCAGGCGGCGCAGTTCGTCTTCATTTTCCAGGAGCTGGTCGTAGGCCTCTACCAGGTCCAGGGTGCTGTCTTCCCAGAGGGCGCGGCTCATGTCCCAGTAGCGGCTGATGTGCTCGGTAAAGGGTTGCACCAGTTCGGTAAGCTTTTGGTATTCCTGCACCTTGGCTTCCAGCTTTTCCTTGTACTGCTCCTTTTCCTCCTGGAGCTTCCGCATCTGGAATTGGAGGATCTTGGCCTGGAGGCGGGCGTCCCATTGGGCCAAGAGGTCTTTGAGCACCCGCTCTATGGCTTGGGTGGTATCGGCCGAGAGCTGCTGATAGTCCTGCTCGCCGATGAGGGCTTGAAATTTTTGCCGGTGAAAGCTGGGGTCCAGCTCTTCCCGGGGGTAGTAACTGCTGACTTTCTGGATGAGGAAGGCGTAGCTGCGGACAAACTGCCGCAGGTGGCGCACGCCCCAGCTTTCCAATTCCCGCTCTTCGTCTTCGTAGGGGTGCTTGGCGGCTACCTGGCCGTAAGTTTTGCGAAACCACTGGAGGGTATCGGCTACGATTTGTTGGCCCAGAACCTGGTTTTGGCGGGCCAGGCGCTGGAGGTCGGGGTCTTCAAAGAGGTCGTTCAGGGCGTCGCGGAAGTAGTGGAAATAGGAAGGCTGCAGCGCGTCGGTGTCTTCCCATTCCCGGCCGGTGAGCAGCTGATGCAGGTAGGCCACCAGGTAGCGGCGGGTGGGTTTATCCAGTACACCGCCAAAACGGATAAACCGCTCGTAGGCTTCGGAAAGCTTGTTGTCTTTATGGTTTACTTCCATTGCCCATACAACCGTTTGGGGGGATGGGGGTTCGCTGAGGGGTGTAAGGAGCCATCTTAGGTAAGTTTGCTATTGGGAAAAGCCGTATTTTTCAAATTATTGCGGTTAAGAGAGGATATTGACGAGTGGCTGGTGTGGGCATAATCTTAATTTTTACATTGTTCTTTTATAAAATCCTCCTTGCTCAAACCATTGATAGTTTTGACATCAAAATAACTTGGCAAAAAATAGACCATTGGCAAATAATGAAGGCTATTAACCGTTTCTAATTTTGGGTTTATTGCTAACAGATTTTTACAACTAAAAGCTTTTGTGCGAAAGATTGTATTACGACCAATCGATACTGACTTCTCCATATTTAATTTATCATGGAATGGATCAATAGTAGGTATGCAGGTCCCAGGCAGCATGCATTCGAATTCCCCATATACGTTTCGGTCTATAAACAGATGGTTCTTTAATAAAATGTCCTTATCATTTCCTAAACCAAAGGCTACCAGTTGAAAACATCTTCTGACATACTGACTATTAAGCTTTGAACCGGCAACTTTTAAAGATAGAGTGTCAGAAATTGTTCGCTGTTTGAATCTATATGCCAGTTCTGATTTTAAAAAAAGCCAATACTTTAATGGTTTAATGAAAAGTGCATTCGAGAAATATGAATGAGATATTAGAAAATTAATAGATCCCTCTTGTTCAATTGAATCACTGATTATATACAAACCAGTCAAAGGATCCTCGTTAAGATCTTGACATTTCTTCGAAAAATCTACTCCGATTATGTTCACAGATCCAGCCTCAGGATTTTGACTCCATTGATAAGTCATTGGTCGTATTCCAGTTTCCTTGTCAATAAAAGAGGCTTTGAACTTTCTTTGTATAGAATTTGAAACAAAAGGTTTATATTTAAGCCTTCTTGGTTCCTTGATAACACTGTCAAGATTAACTGTTTTATGCTTCCCTGTGAGACCATCTACAACAGTATCATATGCGCACACAAAAACATAATCGTCCTTCCAAAAAAAGAGATAGCTAACCTTTCCTTTCAACATTATGGTGTCCTCCTTCAAGGTTGTAGCACCCTCTTTTGTTGCGTTGTTTGTAAGAATATTTGGTGTCGGATTATCACCAATGTTAAAATGCTTCTTTTTCTTAGCTACTTTTAGATATTCTTGACTTTGTAGCGACCTATAATTTCTCCTTTGGCAATATGAACAACATCTATTATCATTAAGCCTACTGAAAACAGTGTCAATTTCAACATTAACAATATACAGATCACCAGAATTTTGCGCTTTGCAATTTCCAATAAATATAATAAAAGAAGATAGTAATGTGAGGCTTATTTTGGTCATTAATTGCATACATTTGGTGTTGGTACCAAAGGATAGTCAAAGTCATCAAGATCATACTCAGCATAAATTGGGAAATGAGTAGTGTATGAAGAGCCCGTTGCTTCATTAAAGCCTATCGCTATATAGATTTGAATCTTATCACGGTTCTTCCTTGCAAATTCCCTCCATACACGTGTTAGCTGTAGACCATTCCAGGCTAGCGCTCGATAAAAATCAGATGCCGTGTAAGATTTAGTTTCAGGTAAATTATTATTGAAAATGTCATTATAACTTACTGTGCCATTTGGTCTAGTTACTTGAGTAATTTTATCGTACGCCCTAATTCCATTTACCAATTCCTGAAACTGGATTGCTGCCATGTAGTTATGAGCGTAACTTCTTTCTGGAGCTTTGTCATCGACACCAAATCGACAATAAAAGTCATAGATACCTGGGAGGTCTCTTTGCAAGTCCTCCGCATTTTGAAGTAGTTTATTGACGTATGCGTGAAGTATTTCGTGATATAAAGTCTTAACAAAAGAGATTGTGGATGAGCCTTGGACAAATGATTTCTTAAAAATGATAGTGATTGTGTCTCCTGGCAATTGAGTAGACCCAAACATCGAGCCAGGATGATAGGTCGTGGCTTTGGCACTTTTTCCTTTTTCGGGCCATGAATCGGTAATATCAAAATTTACTTTTAGCGCTTTTGCACTACTCTGGATACTCTTCATGTTTTTTTGATAAAAATGGGTTTTAGTAGCATTTGAAAACACACCTCCTTTCCCGCTATTTGTCAGTTCCTGCGCTAAAGTGGATGAAAAAGTCACTGAATAATCCCCATCATAAAAAGTGGAAAAAGCCGTGATCTCAGCACCTTCTTCATTCCCTGCATCAGGTGAGGAATATAAATATTCATCCAAGGAATAAAAGTCAGTACCGGTGGTCATCGCGCTAACCTGTATAGTAGATATTTGGTCATCTACATAGCCTTCAAAACCCAGATTAGCGTCATAGTAATCTACGCCATTGTTGTCAGTAGCCTGAGTTTTATCGAAGGTCAAGAAAATAGGATGTATAGCTGCATCGTAATTGTTATTATTAATACGTAACATCAACCCTTGATATTCAGTTCTACTCATTGCTAAGCTAAGCATATCTTTCTCACTGCTTTTCCAGTAGTCGGTGAAAAGCTTCTCTTGATACCGCAGTAATGGAACATTGCCTGAAGGTAGGTCAAGTTCATGCTTGGCTATCCTAATACCATTAATCCATTGTTCGCCTAGTCTATAGAAACTCCCCCTTAGGTAGAGGTTTTCATCAAATGACATGGGAATATTGAAGCCATTTTCTGGATTTTCAATAGCAATGGGCATGGCAAAAAAGATTACGCGGCTTTCTTCCCAGGCTATTCCAAGTTCATAGATAGCTTTAAAATTATTCTCTGGATGCTCTACATACTGTAGGTGCCCCGTCTTTTCAATATAAAGTTCATTCGTTGAAACGGTCTTTTCTGTAGCAGGAACAATAAAAAGAGTATCCAAGTGATTTTCTGGAACAAAGTTTACAGAAGATGATGTACCAGTTTCTTCAAATGCCTGTAATCTTAAATAAAATGCGCCTAAACCGCCATTATAAGGTAGTCCAATTTTCAATTTATTATCCGAAATTAAAGTGGACGAGGGTGTTGTACCAGGAACATCAAGTATTTCTGGATCAGTTATAATTCGTGCTTTATTTTTAGGGTTTTTTACAAGTTTGTTCTCTACACTTTTCCATTTAAAGCCCGTCCCTAAAAATATTGATACCGTGAGTACTGAAGCACTAGTTTTGGGAAAAGAAAACACCAGTCCTGTTACATTATGATTAGGAAGGGTACTTACAGAAGGGTGGTCCGCATCATGAACTATCAACAGTGGCCAGTAGTTGGATCCGAAGGATTTGGAAACGCCACCAGCACTTTCCCCGGTAAAAGTAAAATCATCAAGGTTGTAGACGTAGTCGCTTTGATAGAAGTTCTTAGAAACTCCCGCATTGGATCTTAAATCCACATATAGTTTTCTGTAATTCTTAAATCGAATGACGCTATTTCCGGAATCTGTTAATAGGTTTTGATAAATGGAAGTTTTGGTATGAATCGTTGGAGTTCCTCCATCTACAGCGGAAATTCCTCCGAAATACCCAAGTCCATAAAATGCGGCTGGGTCTATATAACTTAGTACCGCCTCCCTAATGGGTTTATTTTCATATTGATCTTTGGTAGTGC
>CAJXMS010000016.1 GCA_913056475.1 uncultured Bacteroidota bacterium | reverse complement strand
CCAGAACGGGACAGGGCAGCATCGCCACCGCGTCCGCAATGGCCAGCGAGGTATGGGTGTAGGCGGCGGGGTTAAGTACGATCCCGGCACAGCGCTGGCCCAACTGCTGAAGGGCTTCCACGAGGGCGCCCTCCGCGTTGTGCTGCTGGTATAGAAAGTGATGCGCCGGATAGGCCTGCCGTAAGGCGCGGAGGAGCTCTTCCATACTTTCCGTTCCGTACAAATCTGGCTGGCGGCGCCCCAGCCAATTAAGGTTAGGCCCGTTGATAATGCCTATCTCCATTTGCTGTAATTTGGACCGCTAAAGTAAAGAGATGCGCTGGACGGCGGCCATAAAGGACTTTGGGCATTACCTGCGACTGGAAAAAGGACTGGCTGACAACACCTTAAAGGCCTACCGGCAGGACCTCCACTGGCTGAGTGAGCAGGCAAGCCTTCAAAACTGGCCTACTCCCCTCAAAATAGGCCGGGCGGAACTGCAGGAAAGCGTTCAAGAACTGGGCCGCCAGGGCCGGTCAGTTCGCAGCCAGGCCCGTTATATTTCGTCCCTCAAGGCCTTTTTTCAGTATCTGCGCCTGGAAGAGTGGCGGGATGACAATCCCGCTGAGCTGCTAGAAAGCCCGCAATTGGAGCGGAAGCTGCCCGATTACCTGGAGGAAGAGGAGATCAAACAGATGCTGGCGCTGATAGACCGCAGCAAACCCGAGGGCCATCGCAATGAAGCCATTTTGGAAACCCTCTACGGCTGTGGCTTACGGGTCAGTGAACTATGTGGATTGCGCCTGAGCCAGCTCTTTTTTAAGGAGCAGTTTATCCGCATCCTGGGCAAGGGATCTAAAGAGCGGCTGGTGCCCATAAATGCCCGGGCCATGGAAAGTATAGAGCGCTATCGTAGCGAGGTAAGGGTTCACCTGGCGATAGCGCCGGGGCATGAAGATATTCTTTTTTTAAATCGGCGGGGCCAAAAGCTAAGCCGGGCCATGATCTTTCACCTCATTAAAGAATTGGCGAGCCAGGCCGGGGTGCAAAAGAAAGTAAGTCCTCACACTCTGCGGCATAGTTTTGCCACGCACTTGGTGCATCATGGGGCGGATTTACGGGCGGTACAGGAGATGCTGGGTCATGCCAGCATTACGACCACGGAGATTTACACCCATCTACAGCAAGAACATTTGCGCGAGGCCATCCTGCGCTACCACCCGAGGGGCCAGGGGAATGATTAGGCTCCCACCTTTTCAATGCGGGCTCCGGCGGCCATATTTTCCATCAGGTCCCGAGCTATTTCGATGGTAGCCGTATCGCTATGAGTCTGGGGCTGGCTGCGAAAATCGATGGGATGAGGGCCATCAAAAAGACTATCAATATCCACCACGAGCTTCAGCTGCGGAACACTGGATTCGCCTGGTACACGGAAGGAAAGATCTTGCTCTACCGTTTGGTAAAGCGGGTTGGTGCCGGGGTGGTAGGCATTGAGGATATCGTTGTTGCTACCCAGGCGCCCGGAATCGTTGCTGCGGCCTTCGATAATGGCAAAGCGGTACTTGAGCATCGTCCAATAGGTTTGCTGATAGGCCGCCAGGGGATGGTCTTGAGAGAAGGAAGTGGGATCGGCCTCATTTTGAGCGGAGTCCACGCCCAAACCCAAGCTTATATCGGTGTAGAGCCCCGGCTTGAGGGTACCGGTAAAGAAGGGGTTGCCCGCTTCTTCTAACCGCAGCAAGGCGATTTTTTTGAGTTCCTGGGCATCTCCGTTTACGTCGGTGAGCTCTACTTTAGAGAGATAGAGAAGAAACTTGGTGAGGGTAAAGGTGTAGCCATTGCTTAAGTCTACCGTATCGCGGAGAGCCACGGCATTGCCATTTTTACGCAGTTCTAATTGAAAGCGAACATCACGTGGTTGATCATTCTCGCTATTATCGCAGGCTACAAAGAAAAAGCCGGCAGCAAGGAAGAGGAGGAAAAAACGTTGTAGCATAACAGCAGGTATTTAAAAGAGACCAAATTCAAGGGTATTGCGGATCAGTTGAGCCCGTTGAAAGTCCTGGAAATCGCTGGGATCACTGGTAATAACGGGGTTGTTTTCGATAAACACCTGACCGAGGGCGTCTTTGAGGTTGCAAGTAAGGACCAGGCGCATTTCGTTTTGGTTGTCCACGGAAAAGGCCGTGGTTTGGGCATAGACGGTATCCTGGAGCTCCAGCCCCCCTATTTTCCAGCGTACCTCTTCGGTTTCTTCCACGGTGTCGGTGGGAGCGCTGGTTACTACCTTTCCGTAGAGGAGAAAGTGGTAGTAGCCAAAGCCGAAGGGCAGCTGCAGCTCTTCGTTACTGGCCAGCTTGAGGGGCACTTGCATGCTGCCGTTGGGACCTAACGGGAAGCTATCTACCCCCAGGGTGAGGATAAATTTGCCATTATAGCCCCCCGGTGGAATGCTATCTATCAAATCAGAGTAAAAGGGCGGCCCTATCAGTTCGTATTCCAGGTCGGCAGAAACGGTATCATCAGACTGCACGGGAATAAACATAAGATTGGAAGCCAATAATTTAAGGCTATCAAAGTAAAAAAGCTCTCCCTGATCGGTTAGGTAGGCCGTATCGGTTACCATGGCACTATCGCCATAAAAGGGGATCACTGAGAGGCGTATATTATCGGGATCCCGCGGTTCATTTTGCGAAGTGATGTTGGGCTCTTCGCAGGCCCAAACCACGCTTAATAAAAGGAGACTTATGAAAAGACCTTTTTTCATGGGAAATAAGTGTTTCATTACAAATATAGGGAGAATACCAGAGCGGAAGCCATCTTAGTGAGCCTGATCACCATTTGGATGAGTTTGCGAGGGTTCCTCCTCGCGGTTTATCTTTTTCATGGTGTTGTAATCTTCGGTTTGTTCTATGCTATCCATAATCTGGTCAAGAATGGCGCGCGCAGACTGGCTATAGTCAATATCCAGGGGTTCTTTGAAGCGGATGCTGAGGTCTACACTGCGCTTTTTCATCATGAGGCCCTTCTTATCGAAGGCACGGCGGAAGCCATTGATCACCACGGGCACTACCACTGGTTGGGTTTCTTTAATGATATGCGCTGTACCCCGCCGTCCGGGAACAAAAGGCGTAGTGGTTCCCTGCGGAAAAGTAATGACCCAACCTGAATTAATGGCCTTAAAGATCTTGTCGATGTCGCGCGGATCTACCCCGCGGTCTATGATCTTACCTGCTTCGCGCCAGGTACGCTTGATTGAAACGGACCCCACGTAAGCAAAGAGCTTGGGCAGCAGGCCCGAGCGCATGGTTTCACTGGCGGCGATGAAGTAGATATTGACCTTGGGATTAAGCAGGGCCAGGGGAAAATTAATGCGATCGTAAACGCCCCATTTGGCGGCACAGAAGACTTGATACATACCGGTTACATCGGCAAAGTAGGTTTGGTGATTACTCACGAATAGCACCTTGCGCTTAGGCAAGTCCTTGAGAATACGGGAGCCGCGTACCTGGGTTTTATTGGCCACATTAAAGCGGTAATAGGCTATACTGCCAAAAACCAAGATCAAAATTCTTTTGATCAAAAGGGAGTTACCAAAAGCATCGCGCCATTTTAAGGCCATGAGTGTATTCCGTTAAAGCGAGCAAATATAGCCAGTCTATCGGCATAGGCGCTTAGGAAGGCCCAGACGGCTGCGCGGGCAGTAGGGCCAAAAGCTCGCACAAGATCATCGCGGTGGCCCCCCATATGGTTATACCCTGGACCTGATAGGCGGGAACCTGCCGGGCGCCTTTAGGGCTGGCCACCGTGGTATGGCAAAAAGCCGCCTGGTCCTGAAGCAGATGCAGAGGAATGCGATGAATCTGAGCCACTTCCCTTTCCTGTCGGCGGAGATCCAGGGGCTGCCCGGCCAGACCCAGGAATGGGTAAACCTGAAAATCACTGGGCGGAATGTAGAGCTCGGTAAGGGCGCCCAGCAGCTCGATTTGGGAGGGGACCACGCCTATCTCCTCTTCGGTTTCCCGCAGGGCGGTGTGGGCAATATGAAGGTCGGCCGGCTCTACTTTTCCGCCCGGGAAGGCTATCTGCCCTCCGTGCACACCATCATAGGGCGGTCTTTCGATGAAGAGCAGGTAGGGCGTCTCGCCCCGGTTTTCCACCAGGGCCAGCACTGCGGCCTCACGGGGGCGTTTATGCGACGGGGGATCCTGCCGGGGACGGCCACCGGGGGAAAGCCGCGCGCGCACCTCCGGACCGGGAAGCGGCTGTTGTATGGCCTGGCGCAATTGGCCCGCAACGGAGGCAAAATTCATGGGGCAAAGGTCCTCAATTTTTATCCTTCCCCCGCGGACGGGTAAGCAAAAGACCTGCTTAGGGTACCTTTGCGACCATGGCGGCAACTCCTGCATACCAACTGGCCCTGGCGGTGCCCGTGTACAATCATGAGCCGCTGGAATTGCTCGAAGAAGCCTATGCCCAGCTGCAAGCCCTGCCCTTTACAACCGGCATTTACCTCCTTAATGACGGCTCTCCCTCCCCCCTTTCCGCCTTAGAAAAATGGGCAAAATCCCGTCGAGGCGTCCATTATCACCGTAGCACCCGCAACCGGGGCCGGGCCGCCGCCCGCAATGCCCTGGCAAACTGGGCAGATGCGGAATATTGCCATTTTCTGGACGACCAAGCGATAGTGGACCAGCCAAAATTTTGGGCCCAACTCTGGGAGGCCCGCCTGGAAGGTGGCGTGGTGTATGGACCCGCTGCCTATACGCCCCAACCGGCGCAGGGAAGCGAATTGCGCTGGCGGGTGGGCCGCCACCGCGAGCTACGCTGCTTTCCCCCGGAAGATCCTTATGGGGCTTTTAAGGGGCATCACTTCCTGGCTCATCGCCGCATTTGGCCCCAGGTTTCCTTTGCGGAAACCCTTCGTGGCTACGGCCATGAAGATACCCTCTTTGGCCTGGCGCTGGAAGCAAAGGCCATCCCCATAAAGGCCGTAAACCTCCCCGTTTACAACCGCCCCCTGGACCCCAACCCGCTGTTTTTGCAAAAAACCCGGGAAAGCCTGGACAATCTTTGCTTGATCGAAGCACAGTTCCCCCATTGGTGCCACCGCTTTAAACTGCTGCAGGCGCGGAAACGGCTCCTTAAAATCCCCGGGCTAAGGGCGGTGATGGGGCTCCTTTGGCCGGCCGGCCAAAAAATAATGGAAAAGGGGCTGCTAAGCCCCGCAGCGCCCCTCTGGCTTTATGATCTCTACCGCCTTTTTTACCTAATGGTGGCCGCCCGGAGTACTTCCCGTAAACGCTGACGCTCCTGGGCCCAGTTGTTTTCCCGCGCCGCTCGTTCTAAGCCCGGCTGATAGGCCGCTTTACCGGCTTGGCGTAAGCGTTTTACCGCCGCAGCAATGGCCTCCGGGCGTACTTCCGTAAGCTCGCCCAGGCCGTAATGCTCCACAAGCTGGCGCACTTCCACCACCGGGCTGGCTATCACCGGCACACCGCATTTGATGTAGTCGAATAGCTTATTGGGTAAGCTGTAACGGTAATTGAGGTTAGTAGCTTTGTCCAGGCTTAGACCGGCATCGGCTGCCTGGGTATAGCGCAGCAGCTCCTGATAGGGCTGCGGGGGGACAAAGTGTACTCTGGCGGTTACTCCCAGCTGCAGGGCTTGCTCGCGAAGCTGGGGCAAGACGTCCCCCCGGCCTACCAGGAGCAAATGAACCTCCGCAGGGAGCAGCTTTAAGGCTTCCAGGGCCTCTTCCATGCCCCGGTGTACATTGATGCCAGAGCCCTGGTTAATAAGGAGAAAAGCGGCCTCCGGTAAGCCCAGCTCCCTCCGGGAAGCGGCCGGAGGACGGTAATCATCGCCCAGATTGCGCACCACCGTGGGATTCACCCCGTAGGCTTCCCGGTAAAGCCGGGCAATGCTCTGATTTACGGTGATCATGTGGCGCAGCCGCGGTAGGAGGGTCTTTTCCAACGCCCCCCATATGCCCCGTACCAGGGGGCGATGCTGCAGTTCCGGGGCGCCTGTAAAATATTCGTGACTGTCGTAAAGAAGGGGGCGCCGGGTAAGGCGTGCCACCAAAAAATTGGGCAGCAGGGTATCCAGATCGTTGCTCCAGTAAAGGTCAAAACGGCGGCAACACAAAAACCAGAGCAAGCGGAGCTGATAGCTGGCATAGAAAAGCCAGCCCCGGCGAAAGGGCAAGCGAAAACGGACCGTTTCGTAAGGGGGCGAAAAGGGCATGCTGCCGGGGAGCAAACGGCCCACAAAGGTTACTGAGTACCCCTCCTCGCGAAGCAGCGCAATGCTGCGCTGCACGCGCTGATCGGTGGCCAAATCGTTGGTGACCGTTATAACTGCCTTCTTCATACTTTTGAGCGCCCACAAAGAACGCAATTTTGGCCCAAGAGCTTCCCTCCCTTTCCATCGATGCCTACGACTACCCCCTGCCCGATGAGCAGATAGCACGCTATCCGGCCCCGCGGGGCCAATCTCGCCTTTTGCTCTACCGTGCCGGCCAGCCCAGTGGGCACGCTTACGGGGAATTGCCCCGGCTCTTGCCTCCCGAAAGTCTCCTGCTGCTCAACGAGACCAAAGTAGTCCAGGCCCGCCTTCTTTTCCCGCGTGCTGAAGGGCGGCCCATCGAGGTATTTTGCCTGGAACCGGAAGACCAGCAAAGCGTAGAAACCGCCATGCAAAGCCGCCACGCCATTACCTACCGCTGTCTGGTGGGCGGCGCCAAAAAGTGGAAAGACCGCCAGTGGCTGGAAGTAAACACCGACCAATGGAAGCTTCGGGCCCAGCGCCTGGAACGCGGAGAGGGTTATTTCCGCATCCGGCTGGAATGGGAAGGACCAGAGACCTTCGGTGAGCTGCTCGAAATGGCCGGAAAAACACCCCTCCCCCCCTACCTCCAGCGTCCCGCCGAAGAAAGCGACCGCCAGCGCTATCAAACCGTTTTTGCCAGCCGGCCGGGCAGTGTAGCCGCTCCCACCGCGGGCCTGCACTTTACACCTGAGCTGCTCCAGGAAGTCAAAGACCAGGGCCATGCCCTGACCCACCTCACCCTGCACGTGGGTGCCGGGACTTTTAAGCCCGTGAGCCATGACGATGTGCGTGCGCACGTTATGCACGCGGAAGAAGTATGGATATCCCAGGCCTTTTTACAGCGAGTAAGCGCCCAGCTGCACCGGGAAGCGCCCCTTATCCCGGTAGGCACCACCTCCCTGCGGGCTCTGGAAAGTAGCTATCACCTGGCTTGCCTCTGGAAGGCGGGCCGTCTCCCCCGCCTCAGTCCGGCGGAAGTACCCCAGTGGGCCGGATATGACACTACCCTTCCCCGCCCCCATCCGGCCCAAGCCCTTAGCGAGCTGGCCGGGGCCATGGAGCGTCAAGGCCTCCAACGGCTCCGCTTTCATACCCAGCTCATCATCGCCCCGGGCTACCAGCACCGCCTCATCACGGGGCTTATTACCAATTTTCACCAGCCGCGCAGCACCCTGCTTCTTTTAGTGGCCTCGCTGGTAGGCCCCCGCTGGCGCGCCATTTACCAGTGGGCTTTAGAACATGATTTCCGTTTTTTAAGCTACGGCGATGGGCAGCTATTGCTTCCTTTTTCGGGGTCCCCGGCGCCACAGTAGGTAAGGCCTGCCGGCCAAATGTGCACCAGCGCGCCGGACCGGGTCTCTCCTTTGGTAAAATGGCTACCTTCGAGCTTATTTTTCACCTCATAAATCCCCTCCCATGATCCGAAAAATCCTTTTACTATTGGTCTTATTGGCCGGAACTGGCCTAACGGCACAGGACGTAATGACGCCCAAACTCCTCTGGAAACTGGGCCGGGTAAGCCTGGAAGATGTCTCCGCAGATGGCAAATCCTTTCTGTACGGCGTAACCCGCTACCGAATTGATTCCAATAATGCCCAGCGCGACCTCTACCTGCTTTCCACCGAAGGGGGCGAGCCCCAGCGCCTTACCAACCTGGATGGGCGGGTTTCCGGCGCCCAGTTTTTGGGCAACAAAGTGGGCTACACCTACCAGGGCCAGTTTTACCAGATAAACCGAGACGGCACCGGCCGAAAAGCCCTCACCGATATAGAAGGTGGCATAAGCGGCGCCAAGGCCTACCCACAGAAAAACGGAAGCATCACGATCCTCTTCACTAAAAAATTCAAAACCCGCCGTAACACCCAGGACCTTTACCCCGGGCTCCCCAAGGCCGAAGTACGCATCATCGATGACCTAATGTACCGTCACTGGGACCAGTGGGACGACTACAAAAGCTCCCATCTCTGCCTGGCTCGCTACGGGGACCAGCCCGTAGAAAACTTTCAGGACCTCATGGAGAATGAACCCTACGACACGCCCGTACCGCCTTTCGGCGGGCCCGCCGCCTATACCCTAAGCCCGGACGGACGCTACGTAGTCTACGAGAGTAAAAAACTTACCGGCCGCGAATTTTCTGAACAAACCAACTCCCAGCTTTACCTGGTAGATCTCCAAACGGGCCAAACCGAACTCCTTACCGAAGACCTGGAAGGCTACGATAAACAGCCACACTTTTCCCCGGACGGCGAAAAACTGGCCTTCCTGAGCATGGCCACCAATGGCTACGAGAGCGATGTAAACGACCTGCTCATCATGGATATGGAAACCCGGGAGGTACGCCGGGTCCTCCGCGAAGCCGGTCGGTACGATGAGCTCACCTTTCATGCGCTGGCCTGGAAAGACCAGGATGAGCTCATTGCCGGCGTTCCTTATCGCGGCAGCAATCAACTCTTCCGGGTAGACCTCTCCCAAAAATCCGCTGACCTGGAACAGATCACCTCCGGCCCCCATAATTACAACCATTTTGAATACCACAACGGTAGCCTGCTGGTTAATCGCCAGGATATGAATCACGCCAACGAGGTGTACCGGGTGGACCTTAAAAGGGGAGAAGCCCACCAGCTCACCACGGTAAATAATGACATCTACAGCTCCCTGAATAAGAGCCGCGTAGAATCCCGTACCATCCGTACCAGCGATGGCAAGGAAATGCAAACCTGGGTGATTTATCCGCCCAATTTTGATCCGGAAAAGAAGTACCCCACCCTGCTTTACTGTCAGGGGGGCCCCCAGGCCATGGTATCCCAGTTTTACAGTTTCCGCTGGAATTTCCAGCTCATGGCCGCTCAGGGCTACATCGTGGTAGCCCCCAATCGGCGCGGCTTACCCGGCTTTGGCCGGCAGTGGAACGAGGCCATCTCGGGCGACTGGGGCGGTCAAGCCATGGAAGACTACCTCAGTGCCATAGATGCCCTGGCTCAAGAACCCTACGTGGATAAAGAGAACCTGGGCTGCGTAGGCGCCAGCTACGGTGGCTACTCCGTCTACATGCTGGCCGGTATTCACGAGGGACGTTTCAGCAGCTTCATCAGCCACTGCGGCTTATTTAACCTGGAAAGTTGGTACCTGGCTACCGAAGAGATGTGGTTTGCCAATAAAGACCTGGGTGGTCCTTTCTGGGAGGAAGATAACCGGGAGACCTACGAGCGTTTTGACCCCAAAGAATATGTAGATAATTGGGACACTCCTATGCTGGTGTTCCACGGCGGCCGCGATTACCGCGTTCCGGAAAATCAGGGCATGGAAGCTTTCAATGCCGCCCAGCTGCAAGATGTCCCCTCCAAGTTTGTTTACTTCCCCAATGAGGGCCACTGGATATTAAGCCCCCAGAACGGGCTTATCTGGCACGACCAATTTTTTAAATGGCTGGATAAATGGTTGCGGTAATCTTAAGACCATTCAGGCTTAACTAAAAAAGCCCGGCTTTTGGCCGGGCTTTTTTAGTTTGAGGCCGGGACGTATAAAGCCTTACGCTACATATTTCTGCGATACTGGCCGCCTACCTCAAAGAGCGCTTCGGTAATTTGTCCCAGGGAGCAATACTTGACGGCTTCCATGAGCACATCGTAGAGGTTTTCGTTCTGGACAGCCGCCTCCTGTAATTTCTCCAGCCACCGGCTGCCCGCTTCGGCGTAGTTTTCGTGCAGGCGCCCCAGCATCGTGATCTGGTACTCCTTTTCTTCCTGGGTGGCGCGAATCACCTCTCCCGGGGTAGTGGTGGGCGAACCAGTAGAGCTCAGGAAGGTGTTTACCCCTACGATGGGGTATTCCCCGCTGTGCTTGAGCGTCTCATAGTGCAGAGATTCCTCCTGGATCTTGCCCCGCTGATACATGGTTTCCATGGCGCCGAGCACGCCCCCCCGCTCGGTGATGCGGTCAAATTCACTGAGCACCGCTTCCTCTACCAGGTCGGTAAGCTCCTCGATGATGAAGCTGCCCTGGAGGGGATTTTCGTTTTTGGCGAGGCCCAGCTCTTTATTAATAATGAGCTGAATGGCCATGGCGCGGCGTACGCTTTCCTCGGTAGGCGTGGTTATGGCCTCATCATAAGCATTGGTATGGAGAGAATTGCAATTGTCATAGATGGCGTAGAGGGCCTGGAGCGTGGTGCGGATATCATTGAATTGGATTTCCTGCGCGTGCAGGGAACGACCACTGGTTTGGATATGGTACTTCAGCATTTGGGCCCGTTTATCGGCACCGTACTTGTACTTAAGCGCCTTAGACCAAATGCGCCGCGCGGCGCGGCCAATGACCGCATATTCCGGATCAACGCCGTTGGAGAAGAAAAAGCTCAGGTTGGGTCCAAACTTATTGATGTCCATCCCCCGGCTCAGGTAATATTCTACGTAGGTAAACCCATTGGCCAGGGTAAAGGCCAGTTGGGTGATGGGATTGGCGCCCGCTTCGGCGATGTGGTAGCCCGAAATACTTACCGAATAGAAGTTACGCACCTTTTGAGCGATGAAACTCTCCTGGACATCGCCCATCAGGCGCAGCGCAAATTCGGTGGAGAATATGCAGGTGTTTTGCGCTTGATCTTCCTTGAGAATATCCGCCTGCACGGTTCCGCGTACGCTGGCCATGGTCTGGCTTTTAATGCGCTGGTAAGTATCGGCGTCCAGGACCATATCGCCGCTTATGCCCAGCAGCATAAGGCCCAGCCCATTATTGCCTTCCGGCAGGTCGCCGTCTACGGCTACGCCGGATAGGATATCTTGCTGAACTTGCTCGCTTACTTCTTTAGCGCCGGTATCCAGTTCGGCGTTGTCTTCTACCTTGGCCTTTTCGCCCCGTTTGGCAATATTTCCCTGGTAGCGGGGGCGCTCGATGCCCCGGTCGTCGTAAAGTTCTTTGAGCTTGGCTTCTACTTGGTCCTCCAGCCCGTTCTCCCGGATGTACTTCTCGCACTGCTGATCAATGGCAGCATTCATGAAGAAAGCCAGGAGCATAGGGGCCGGTCCATTGATGGTCATGCTCACCGAGGTGGTGGGAGCACATAGGTCAAAGCCGGAATAGAGTTTTTTGGCATCGTCTAAGCAACAAATGCTCACGCCCGCATTGCCTATTTTGCCGTAAATATCGGGCCGGTGGTCGGGATCATTCCCGTAAAGGGTTACCGAGTCAAAGGCCGTACTCAAGCGAGCGGCCGGCATATCCAGGCTTACGTAATGGAAGCGCCGGTTGGTACGCTCCGGACCTCCTTCTCCGGCAAACATGCGCGTGGGGTCTTCCCCCTGCCGTTTAAAGGGGTAAATACCGGCCGTGAATGGGAACTCGCCCGGCACATTCTCTTTAAGATTCCACCGTAAGAGATCCCCCCAGGCCTGGTATTTAGGAAGGGCTATCTTGGGGACGGAAGTATGGCTTAGGGATTCGACGTGGGTCTGGATATTTATCTCTTTATCGCGTACGGTAAAGGAAAAGACCTCGTCTCGATAGCGCTGCACCTTCTTTTCCCAATTTTGAATAATGTCCCAATTGCGCGGATCCAGGTCTTTGCGCAGGTCTTCAAACTTGTCAATGAGCGACTGCAGGGTGTCATCTTCTACTTTTTCGGCTGGCGCCTCCTTAAGCAAATCCGGACCGCCGAAAGAAAGAATAGCCTTGTAAAGCCCGTATAAGCTTTGCGCTACTTCCGCCTGCGCTGCGGCCTTTTCATCATAAGTCCGGTTGTTCTCGGCTATTTCGCTGAGGTAGCGGGTCCGGTTGGGCGGGATAATGTAGATCTTCTCACTCATTTCGGCGTCACTGGCCCAATTGCTGGAAAGTTCCCTGGCCCCGGTTTTCTCCACGATCATATCCATGAGGGCCCGGTAGAGGTTATTGGTGCCGGGATCATTAAACTGACTGGCGATGGTGCCGTACACGGGCATCGAATCCGGGTCCTGCGTAAAGAGCTGGTTGTTTCGCTGGTACTGTTTTTTCACGTCGCGCAAGGCATCCAGGGCCCCGCGTTTGTCAAACTTGTTGAGGGCCACGATATCAGCAAAATCCAGCATGTCTATTTTTTCGAGCTGGGTAGCTGCGCCATATTCCGGGGTCATCACGTAAAGGGATACATCACTGTGATCGGTGATCTCGGTATCGCTTTGGCCTATACCGGAGGTTTCCAGGATCACCAGATCGTAATGGGCGGCTTTGAGAATATTTACCGCCTCTTTCACGTGCTTACTTAAGGCCAAATTACTCTGGCGGGTAGCTAGCGAACGCATGTAAACGCGGCTGCTCCGGATGGCATTCATGCGGATCCGGTCGCCCAGGAGCGCCCCGCCGGTTTTCCTTTTGGAAGGGTCTACCGATACGATGGCTATGGTCTTCTCTTTATGGTCCAGGAGGAAGCGCCGCACCAGCTCATCCACGAGGGAAGATTTGCCCGCGCCCCCGGTGCCGGTAATGCCCAAAACGGGGGTTTTGACCTTTTCGGCGGTTTGATCGATGGTATCCAGCACCGCCCGGGAATCTTCCATATAGTTTTCGGCGGCAGAGATAAGGCGGGCTATGGCGGGTTTAAACTTTTCGTCCAGCTGTTTAGCTTCCCCGTTGATGTCTTTGCCGGTGGGGAAGTCGGCCTTTTCCACCATGTCATTGATCATGCCCTGGAGGCCCATTTCCCGGCCATCATCGGGAGAGTAGATACGGTCAATACCGTACTCATGCAGCTCTTGCTGCTCCTCTGGAAGGATCACACCGCCGCCGCCGCCAAAGATCTTGATATGCGCCGCCCCTTTTTCCTTGAGCAGATCGTGCATGTATTTGAAATATTCAATATGCCCACCCTGGTAAGAGGTCATGGCGATGGCCTGCGCATCTTCCTGAATGGCGGTATCCACCACTTCTTCTACGCTGCGGTCGTGCCCCAGGTGTATCACCTCACATCCAGTACCTTGGATAATGCGCCGCATCACGTTAATGGCCGCATCATGGCCGTCAAAAAGGGAGGCAGCGGTAACGATTCGAACTTTATTCTTGGGTTTATAAGGGGCAACGGTTTCCATGGCCGGAGAGATTTGAAGGGTAAAAATTAGGGATGATTAGGGCAAAAATAAGCAATCGCGCAGGATAGCGCGTTTAGATGGGCCCTCGCCGGAAGGGCCTGGGAGCACCAGCCTATCCACGCTGCTATGTTAAAATAAGCAGCCTCCTGCTTAGGGTAGGCCCAAGTACTTATGTGTTTGCAGGCCCACTTGCCACTTCGGATTGTCCATCACGTAGGCGCTGATGAGGGGCATCATTTTTTCCCGGCGGCTCCATTCAGGTTGGAGAAAAAGCCGGCAATCCGGGCCTACCTTCTGGGCATGTTCTTCCGCCCAGCGAAAGTCACTTTTGGTGTAAATGACCACTTTAAGTTCCTGGGCTGCCGGGTAGAAGGCCGGTTGAGGTGGGCCGGTTTTTTTGGGCGAAAGGCATATCCACTCCCAGTCTCCGCTCAAGGGGTAAGCCCCGGAGGTTTCTACATGGCGCTTTTTACCAGCGGCATGAAGGGCGTCCGTGAGCGGTTTCATCGGGTACATCATAGGTTCGCCCCCCGTTACCACTACCGTGTCGCTGTAGGCGCGGGCGCCCTCCACTATGGCCTTAATGGAAGTGGGCGGATGAAGAGCCGCATTCCAGCTTTCTTTCACATCGCACCAATGGCAGCCCACATCGCATCCCCCCACCCGGATAAAATAAGCGGCCTTACCGGTATGAAAACCTTCCCCCTGGACCGTATAAAAAGCCTCCATTAGGGGCAACCAGTGGCCATCCGCTACTTTTTGTTCTGCTTCCTGCTGCTGCATGGGGGCAAATATACGGTGCACCCTGCGGGACAGTGTAATAAAATGAGCGCGGCCGTTACCCATCGATAACGATAACACAAAATAAAGCTAAAGTACTGGAGCAGCGCGCTTCAGACCTTTGTCTCTCAAACCAGATCAAAACAGGAAAACTATCATGAAAAAACAAATCCAGACCGCTATGCCCCTCGCCTTGCTCAGTATACTTTTGGCCGCAGGCCAAATGAGCGCCCGCCCCACGAGTGAGTCCAGCACCCGAGAGGAAGCGCCAGGCGCCGCCGCCCAAAGCATCCAAAATGCCATCGGTTATCCGGCTAAGCATCTGCAAATAATGGGACCGCAGATAGTAAGACTGGAAGTAACCCTGCAAAAGGAGGGGAAAGTGGTCATACACCGTCTCCAAAGTCAAAATCCCTTCCTGGCGCAAGAAATTCGCAGCCGCCTCCGCGCTTTTCGGAAAGCACGCCCCCAGGATTTGCGCCTGCGGCTGAAACTCCAGTTTCGATAGGGTGCATCTGCAGCAGCGAAGCTTCGGGATAGTGGCCTACTACCGATATGAAGCACCAACCACCGAGCCCCAAAAGTAGCTGGCTACGACTCCCCGGAAAGAATAGGTGGAACGTGCGCTTATTGAAGCCCTAAGCGAAACAGGTAGCAGCCAGGCGGCTTTCGATTATATTACCTTTCGCAATCATGCATCAAGCCTGCCTATCCCCATCGTTTTTTCGTCCTCTTCTGTGGCTAGATTGCCCTACTTTTGCCCCGCATGACCAAAGCCCTTCGCCGCCCTCAAATTTCTCTTTTATCCCGCCAGAATCGCCTCATCGCCATCCTGGGCGCCATAGCGGCTATCGGGCCACTGAGTATAGATATGTACTTGCCGGGCTTTCCAGATATGGCCCGAGACCTTAATACCTCCATCAGCCGGGTAAGCCTTAGCTTAACCGCTTATTTCGCGGGTATTAGCCTGGGGCAGTTTATCTACGGGCCGCTTTTGGACCGCTACGGACGAAAAAAACCGCTCTTGATAGGTTTTGCCCTTTATTTTTTAGCGGCTATTGGTTGTGCCCTGGCGCCGGATATTTTCAGTTTTATCCTTTTGCGGCTTCTCTTGGCCCTGGGGGGATGCGTAGGAATGGTGGCGG
>CAJXMS010000015.1 GCA_913056475.1 uncultured Bacteroidota bacterium | reverse complement strand
CGCAGCCATTAGGGCACTTCGTAAAATACTTTGTACTTCCGTGTAGTCCTTTTTTTCTCCACATCTATACCAACGGACACCCTTAAAAAGCCCATAAGCGCAAGGGTTAGGGTCAAAAGTATATTCCGGAAAGTTATTGGGTAGTTTGTATTTTTACAAAACATGATCTTGATGTTTTTAAATGCGATATAAATGATTTGAAAACAGAAAGTCATGCTGTATCCGCTTTGCGGAAACAGGATGCCGGGCAGTGGCTGCTGCCCGGTTTTTTTTATGCTTTCTATCCTGAGGGAGGTCTCGGCTTATTCATAAGATATTGTTTAATAAGTAATAACGTGAGTGGTGGTATCAAAACCAGGACAATAGATGCTGTCATTCTGAAACCGCTCGATTACGGCACCATCTTTATGGCCAAACATGGAAACACCATTGACATGGTTGCCTAAGAGCCGGATAGTAGGTAGTATCGTGTCACCGTAAATTTGAAAAGAGCAGTTATCACAACCTTGGAGGTATACATAATCAAACTTATCTTCAAAAACGCTCCAATCTACCACCAACTGCAGCCAGGCATAAGGCTTCAGTTTGATGACGGGATTTTCGTAGAGGCCTCCGGCTTGTTGTCCACCAGAACTATTCCGCGCGTCATAGTAATTGGAGTCCCTCGAATACACTTTGAGCTCCCAAGGGGAGTGCTCCCGGCCGTCGGCAAAAAAATAGCCGTCTTGGTCGGTGACTACGGTATCATAAGGAGAAGAACCTCCCCCAAGCCCGGGTAAATCGTTAAAATAATGCAAAACCACCTTAGCCTCGGGTATGGGCTTTCCGCTCCCGTACTCCACCACGCGTCCGGTAAAGCTTTTGTATTCTTGGCGCATGGCACAGGATGTCACCAATGCCATAGTTATTACCAGTGGGAAAAATGCATTCCATTTCATAAACGGATCATTAGGGTTTAACTCATCTCAATAGACCTACCTCCAGGTGTAATAAAGGCAGGTAAAACATTCGTTTTTTACTAATGTAGAACAAGGTCTTAAGCCCCACACTCAGGTGAGCGCCCAGCATATAAGATGCCTGGAGCCGGAGGGGAATGCCCCAGCTCAATCTTCGGGAATAATTATAAAGTCCCTCCCCCAGGGTTCTCCGCTCATAGCCTTGCATTCTGCCAATACCTACATGGGCTTGCAAGCGGATGTTCTCCTTCCAGTCGTAATAACGGCCATAAAGCAAAGTGTAGAGATCGTACTGCTCCATAAGCGGCCCGAGGAAATCTTGCTGGGGGGTTTCTCTTAGGTAGCGGTAGCTGAAGCTGAAAATATGCCGGCCCCGTATCCGCGTGAGTGCTCCACCCAAGGACCAGCCGAAGCGACCGCGGCCGTCTATATACAAAGCTCCCTGAGCACTGACCGAGAAGCCACGAAAATCTTCCGGGGGAAGCCTGAGCTCATCTTGGGCCGGCAGTAATAAGGGAAAAGCAAGTAAAGGGAGCAGAAAATAGGTTAAATGCTTCATGGTAGGATCATTACTTTAAAAATGGACGCCTGGAATGGGCCGTAACAGGGGCTGCAGAGAATACCCTTAAAAAATGGGGCCGGCCTGGGGCTGTCCCAAGGGCCGTTTTCATAAGATTAACGGTATCTTCCACAATGGGCGCAGCCATTAGGGCACTTCGTAAAATACTTTGTACTTCCGTGTGGTCCTTTTTTTTCTCCACATCTATACCAACGGACACCCTTAAAAAGCCCAAGAGGGTCGTAAAGCAGGACAAGCGATGAGTTGATTGGCATACCAGCCGTTCCACAACAGCATAAAGGCCAGAAGCCCTTGAACGGAGATAAGAGGAGATGCCGGTAGATGCCTGCCCGGCAAGAAACGGCGCCGGAAAGCGCTTCATTGCCGTCAGAGCAGTACGGATGAAAAGCAGATAAGCAGGAAAGGTTTGCATAATTCTTACATTGAACTACATAGCAAACATATAAGAAATTATAAAGCAAAGCACAAGGGGGGGGGGTAATTTATAATCTATCTAAATAAAAAAGAGGAGCTACGATGCGCTTCTCCGGGACCGGGGCAGGAATGCGGGCCTACCATTCGCACGCCACGCATTCGCGCGCGCACCACCAAAAAAATACCCCCCGAGCACAGGGCCGGGGGGCATTTCTTTCCTTGGTAAAAAGAGGTCTCTTTACTTCACGATCAGGGTACCTTTCATACTCTTGTGTCCCGGATACGTGCAGATGTACTGGTAAGTACCGGCCTTTTCGGGAGCGGTGAAGCTAAGCTCTACCGTCTCTCCCGGCTGGGCCAGTTCCGTTGCGGCGATCACCGCCGGGTGGTCCTTGGGCACAAAGCCGCCCTCGTTGCCCACCTTAGCGCCGGCATTGATCACGTCCATTTGCTTGCCTATTTGGATAAACACGGCGTTGTGGATCATCGCTTCAGCGGAGGCCGTATTGTCCAGGGTGAGTTTTACCGTAGCACCAGCCGGTACGCTCAGGCGTTTGGGCTCATAAGCCATGGTATTCATGGTCTCCCCGGTAGTTTTCAGGGTCAGCTCTACCGTCTTAGGAGAATCATCCATGGTTTTCTCCTCGGCGGGCGCTTTTTCTTCCGTAGCGGCCTCTTTTTCAGCCGGCGCGTTCTGGGTTTCCTGGTTGGCCGGTGCATTACCGCCCCCACTGCAGGCCACCATAAGCATGGCTGAAGCGGCAAAAAGTGCAATTCGTTTCATCGATGTTTAGTTTTTAGATTAGATTCGCTGTGCAAAAGTAACCCACGCCACCCAGAGAAGTTTCCCGCCGGCCCCATTTATGCACATTCATTTTGCCACCCGGCCCGACGTACACCGCCATCCCGGAGGAGATACCCTCCACCTGGAGCAGGTCATGCGCAGCCTGGAGCAGCGCGGCCACCGGGTATCCCTGCACGACAAGGCCGCCTGGCGGCAGGCCGATGTGCATCACTTTTTCAATCTGGGCCGTCCCGAGCACCTATTGCGCTGGCTTCCGCCCCGGCATCGCCCTTTGGTGATCCACAGCCTGCTGGTTCAATACCGCAGTACCGATGCCGAAACCAGCCTCTTCCGCCGCGCCACCCTCAAGCTATTGGGCGCCCACGGCATGGCCTATTTTAAAGTATGGGCCCGCGTTTTCCGCGGGCAGCACCGCCTCCCCCCTCTTCGTTACATCCTCCTGGGGCAGCGCCGGAGCGAGCGTCTGCTTACCCGTCGTGCCGGCCGCCTCATTACCGCTTCCAGCCACGAAGCCCAGCAGGTCCAGAAGCGCTACGGGTTCGGCCTGCGGCCAAATGTGATTCCCCCCGGCCTGGAACACTTCCCCGCCGTACCGCCCCCTTCCCATCAAGAAGCAGCCGTCCTCTGCGTAGCGCGCATAGAGCCGCTCAAGAATCAGCTGCGGCTCATCGAGGCTTGTAAAAAGCTAAAAGTCCCCCTTCACCTGGTGGGCGAAGCCAGCCCCAACCATCAAGCATATTTTAAGCGTTGCCAGGCGGCGGCCTCCGCCCAGGTAACCTTCCACGGCGCCCTGCCGAGAGAGGAAGTAGCCCGGCTCATGCAGCGCTTCCGGGTGCATGCTTTGCCCAGCCTTTTTGAAACCACCGGCCTCAGCACCCTGGAGGCGCTGGGGAGCCACTGCCTGGTGGTAGTGAGTGCCCAGCCCATCCAACGAGAACTCTGGGGGCAGCGCGCCTTTTATTGTGAGCCGCGCCGCGTGAGCTCTATCACCGGGGCCATTCGGCGCGCCTTATCAGCCCCTCCCCTATCGCATGCCAGCTACGTTCGGCGGCGTTTTAGCTGGGCCCAGGGCGCTGAAAAAATTGACGACCTTTACCGCGCGCTTTTATAGCCCACCCGCATGGCTTTACACATTGGCATCATTGGCACCCGGGGCATCCCCAATTACTACGGCGGCTTTGAGGAATGTGCCCAGCAATTAAGCGTGCAGCTGGTCAAGAGCGGCCACCGCGTTACCGTCTACAACTCCCATCGCCATCCCTACGAATACAAGACCTTCAAAGGCGTTCACATTCTCCACAAATACGACCCCGAACACCGCCTGGGTACGGCAGGGCAATGGATCTATGACCTTAACTGCTTTCTGGACGCCCGCCAGCGGGACTTCGATGTGCTGCTCAATCTGGGCTATACCTCCAGCGCGCCCTGGCTTCCCCTGGTAAACCAGCGTTTCCCGGTGGTGACCAATATGGACGGCCTGGAATGGCAGCGTGCCAAATACGGCCCCTACGCCCGGCGCTACCTGCGCTGGGCGGAGGGCTGGGCGGCCCGGCGCAGCCAGGTGCTCATCGCCGATGCCCACGAAATCCAGCGTTACCTGCAGGAGCACTATCGAAACCAGCCGGTGTATATTCCCTACGGAGCCCACCCTTTCCGCAAGCCAGATGAAGAGGCCTTGCAACGTTTTAACGTACAACCCGGCAGTTACAATCTTATCGTAGCCC
The DNA here is from genome assembly GCA_913056475.1 of uncultured Bacteroidota bacterium. Classification (GTDB taxonomy): domain Bacteria; phylum Bacteroidota; class Bacteroidia; order Flavobacteriales; family Schleiferiaceae; genus CAJXMS01. The sequence continues at coordinate 11,359 of CAJXMS010000015.1, read as the reverse complement.
GCTTGGTACCGGAAAACAACCTAGAAGTGATCCTCGAGGGCGTTCAGAAAAGCTTCTCCCAGCGGGTGATGCTGGTGGTGGGCGACCACGATACGCCCTATGGTAATTACCTCAAAACCCGCTTTCGGGACAGCCGCATCCGCTTTGTGAAAGGGACTTTTCGCAAAGAGCGCATTAACAATCTCCGGTATCACGCCCACCTCTATTTCCATGGACATAGCGTAGGGGGTACCAATCCCAGCCTGCTAGAAGCCATGGCCTGCCGCTGCATGATCGTGGCCCACCAAAATGCCTTCAACCAGGAAGTACTGGGCACAGCCGGCAATTATTTCATCGATGCCTCCGACGTGGTCAATGCCCTTGATCATCTGGACCGCAACGAAATTCAAAAGCGCCACATTCAGGCCAATATCGAAAAGATCAAAACCCAGTACGCCTGGCCCCTCGTGGCGGAACAATACGAAGTGACCCTCGAACAAGCCCGGCTGTCCTAAATCACATTTGGCCGCCAGGCCTACCGCCCGCGCAGCCACTGCCAGAGGGTGGTAGCCAGGATGCGGAGGTCCAGCAGCGGCGACCAGTGCTCCAGGTAATACACATCCGCCCGTACCCGGGCCCGCATGTGTTCCAGGTCATGCGTACCCTTGAGCCCCTGCACCTGCGCCAGGCCAGTGATGCCCGGCTTCACGAGATGACGCACCATGTAGCGCTCGATGAGGGCGCGGTAGCGCTCGGTGTGGCTAAGCATGTGCGGGCGCGGCCCTACCAGCGACATCTGGCCGGTAAAAACCAACCAAAATTGCGGCAGCTCGTCCAGATGCCACTGGCGCAACCAGCGGCCTACCCCGGTTACGCGGGAATCGTCCGGCTGCGCCTGGGCTTGATCCGCCTCGGCATTGGGCCGCATGCTGCGGAGCTTTACAATTTGAAACGAACGGTTTTGATAGCCGCTACGCCACTGCCGAAAAAACAAGGGACCCGGCCCGGAAAGCCGCACCACCAAGAGCAAAACCGGCATCAGCCAGGGATACAGCAGGAGCATGAGCAGACCGGAGCCCAAGACATCCATTATCCGCTTAAGCAGGCGCCAATGCGCGTATTCCAGCGGCTCCCGGCGAAAGCTCAGCACGGGCACATCGTCGTAAAAGTCGATCTGGAGGCCTTTGGAATGCTGCACGCCCAAATCGGGCAGGGCCCGGAAGCGGAGCATGCGGGCATCGGCCAGGTGAAAGTACTGCTGCCAGCGGGGATCGCCGGTGGGAAAGGCCACCAGCAGCTCTTGTACGGAGTGGCGGTCCAGAAATGGGGGCAGGGCTTCTTCTTCCGCGTGGGGTACCGCGGCATCTGGCGCTTCCGGACCAAAGGTATGCTCCACCCGCAGCCCCAATTCGGGCCGCCGGCGCACCGTGCGCAAGAAAGGGACCAAACGCTCCGGAGCCCCCACCAATACCGCCTTTCGAAAACCACTGCGGCGGTACCAACGGCGCAACCACCGCCGAAAGGCCCAGTGCCAGCCCGCCGTAATGAACAGCGTTAAGCTGTAAAATGCGATGAAAAAAAGACGGGAGTACTCATCCCGCTTAAGGGCCACCAGCAGCAGGCTCAGAATGAGCAGGTGCAAAATCCCCACCCGAATGGCCCGCCCCGCTGCCTGGCGGGGTTCCAGAACAGTGCCCAGGCGGTAGCTGCCCAGGGCGAGCCCCAGCATGACCCACAGCACATTGACAAAGGCCAGCAGCTGCAGATAATCGTCGTAGTAGCTGGTCTGCCGGAGCTGGATCTCCTGAAAACGCCAGGCCCCGGCCGCCAGAAAGGCGGCATTAAGCCAGAGGATATCACCGGCCAGGAGCAGTAGTTGCTGCACACGGGAAGAGCGTCCTATACTCATTCGTCTTGCTTTAATTGCTGAAGGAGCCGTTCCACCCTTTTTTGGTGGCGCGGAGGCCATTGGTCATGGTGCTGGCGGGCGTATTGTTCTACCCAGCCTTTTACGGGCGGCTGGAAAGTGGCCTGGAAGGTTTGCCGCGCCGCTTTGCGCAGTTGCCAATTAGGATGAAAAAGGGCCGTAAACAAATACGGAACACCCGGCTCAGTCACCACCTGCAGGGCCGCCATGAGCTCCAGGGCATTGATGCGGGTCAGGAACTCATAAGCGGGACTGCTGTAATCGATGAGCTGCCGCAGCGCCGCCCGGTCGCTGTAAAGAGCTGCCCGGTAGGCCAATACGGTAATGTGCACCTGGTGCCCCGGAAGTCCGGGCTGCTCCGCCCAGAGGTTTTCCTTGAGCCAGTTATGCTGTTCGGGGGCCTGCGGATTTATGCTCCGCTCGATGGCCCGCTTCCGAAGGGCGTAGCTCTTTCCCTGCCGGCGCAATTGCCGGAGGCGCTCCTCCAGTTCGGGCCGGTATGCGGGTAGCAAGGCCAGGGCCTCTTTTTGCAATTCCACATCCCCGGCTTTTAAGGCCGTTTTAAAGTAGCCCAATCGCTGCGCTTCGTCCCGGTTTCGCTCGAGCAGCAGCTCCAGCGCCCGGGCCCGGGGGCCATGGTGCTCCCCACTGCGTCCCAGGACGCTTTCCAAAAAGCGCCGGGCGCCGGCCCCCGTAAAGGCCTCCATGGCCTCCACGGCCCGGTAGCGGTCCATCAAAGCGGTGCTCTCTTGATACTGAAGTTGCCAGCTTTTCAGGGGCTTTTGAACTCGGCTGCGCAATAAGTAGCGGTCTAAATGGCCTATTTTCCAATAGCGCAGGGTTTTGCGGGGCAGCGCCAGGTTGGTATCCGTTCCCGCGGCGGCGGGCCAGTAGAGCCAGGTGGTATCCGGCTCCCCCTGCTGGGGGTAAGCTATTACTGGCAGCTCCAGGTCAAAACGCCCCCGGCGCCGCAATTCCAGCTGTCTTTTCCCTTCGCCTCCCCGCTGCGTGACCCGCAGGAAAGGCCCGCCCGGCTGGTGCACCCATTGCTCAAAAAACGTCCCTAGCGCGCACTGACACACCCTTTCCAAACTTCGCCGCAAGCTGTCGGTAGTGACCACCCCGTAAGCATGGCGGCGCAGATACGCACGCAGGGCGCTATCCAGCGTGGCCGTGCCCAGGCGCTGCTCCAGCATGGACATCACCCAGGCCCCCTTTTGATAAAACAGGGCCGAACCGGCCTGGGGATGCGCCAGGGGCAAACTATCGTTATGGGGCGCCTCCCACACTTTTTGGGCCGCCTCGTGCCGGTTCCAGGCATAGTGATCGGGCCCGTAAAGCTGCGCTTCGGACAGCCACTGATAGTAGGTGGCCAACCCCTCGTGCAGCCAGTGATGCTTGCTGCCGCGCGCCGTTACCAGGTTGCCATGCCACTGATGGGCCAGCTCGTGGGCATTTACGTAGGTATAGTTACGGTCCTGAAAAGCGATGCTATCCACCAGGAAAAAGTCCCCAAAAATGGTGGCGGTGGTGTTTTCCATGGCGCCGTGGCGGAAATCGCGCACGGGCGCCTGCTTGTAGTTGGCCCAGGGATAGGGCACCCCGATTTTCTTTTCCAGAAAATTGAAAATGGCCTCGTTGCGATAGAAAGTCCATCCGTAGTCACTCTTTCGTTCAGGGTAAATGTATTGGGTGAGCGGTACGCCGCTGGCGCTTCTGGTATGCGTGGTGTCGTAGCGACCTATAACGAGGGCTATGAGGTAGCTGCTCATGGGCTTTTCCATGGCGTAGTGCCAGCGGAGCCGCCCCCCCGGCCCTTGTTCCTGGCTCAGCAGGCGTCCGTTGCTCATCACCTGGTATGCGGAGTTGAAGGTGACCGTGAGGCTTACGATCACCTTGTCGGTTTGCTCGTCGTGATGGGGTATCCAGTGGCGGTGGTCTATGCCCTGGCCCTGGGTCCAGATTTGCCGGCGGGCACGGAAGGTGGTATCCTGCCAGCCAGTAAAGTAAAGGCCCTTGCGGGGCTGGCATTGATAGTGGATCCGGAGGCGATTGGTGTCCTCCGGGTGGGTGGGTGGGGCCTGGAGGTGGAGGCCGGAATCTACGGCGGTGTAGGGCACCGGCTTGCCATTCCACCAGACCGAATCGTACTGCATCCGGATGCCGTTCAGGAAAATAGAATCACCCCCTTGCACGCCCGTAATGCGGTGCAGCACCTTGCCCCGAACCGTTTCGGTAAGGGTATCCAGCTCCACGCGGATGTCTAAATGTGTAAAGTCTTGGCTGTAAAGGCCTTGCATTCCCACTAAGACCAGTATCCATATCCATCCACTCTTTGGTACGCGGCTTGCTTGTAGCTCCATGCGGCCAAAATACAAAGCCGCCAAAGAACCGGCTTCCGCTGGTCGCCTGGAAGACGCTTCTGCTCAAGCCACAAGCTTTACCTTTGTAATCCTTTTAAAATAGCATGTATGTCCTTACGGTTCTTACTTTTTAGCCTCGCCTTATTGATGCTTGCGCCCAGTCCACTTTTGGCCCAGGCCCATAATGAAGGTATTGATTGGATGAGTATTGAAGAAGCCCAAAAAGCCGCCCGAAAAGAACCCCGTCCGGTGGTGATCGACGTTTACACCGACTGGTGCGGCTGGTGCAAAAAGATGGACGCCGCCACCTTCCAGCATCCCGGCATCGCCCGGTATGTCAACGAAAATTTTTACGCCGTAAAACTGGACGGCGAAGAGCGCGACAGCATCACCTTCCGGGGCCAATCCTACGGCTACGTACCCCGCGGGCGCCGGGGCTATCACGAGCTGCCCGCTCAGCTACTCAAAGGCAAGCTTTCCTACCCCACGGTGGTATTTCTCGACGCCCAGCTCAAGCTCATCCAGCCCATACCCGGGTATCAGGGGCCCAAAAACTTCGAGACCATCATTACCTACATGGGCGAAGGCCACTACAAAACCCAGCCCTTTAAGCAGTACCGCACCAACTACGACCACCGGCTGGTGCCCTAAGTAAGTATCGGTTTTGCTGGGCCTGCCGGCCAAATGTGAACCGCGCGGCCGGAAGCGGAATCAAGCTTTGACGCTCCTCCCAAAAAAGGGAGAAAACCTACCTTTGCGGCCTTTGCTAAAAAGCTGTCCGCATGAAGATCTCCTACGCCTGGCTGCGCCAATACCTGCCCATCGATTTACCGGCCGAAAAAGTAGCCGAGCTGCTTACCCACACTGGCCTGGAGGTAGAGGGCCTGGAAACGATCGACGCCGTACCCGGAGGCCTTCGAGGCGTGGTAACGGGACGTATCCTTCGCTGCGAAGCCCATCCCAATGCCGATAAACTTCAATTGACCCAGGTGGATCTGGGGCAGGAGACGCCGGTACAAATCGTGTGCGGCGCCCCCAATGTAGCCGAAGGACAAGATGTGGCCGTGGCCACCGTGGGCACCGAACTCCCTACGGAAGAAGGCCCCTTTACCATTAAAAAAAGTAAGCTTCGGGGCGAAGTGTCCGAGGGCATGATCTGTTCGGAAAAAGAATTAAACCTGGGCCCCGGCCATGAAGGTATCCTGGTTTTAGACGGAAAGCCCGCCCCTGGCACCCCGGCCGCCCGCTACTTTGAGCTGGAAAGCGATCAAGTATTTGAAATAGGGCTTACCCCCAACCGGACCGACGCCATCAGCCATTACGGGGTGGCCCGCGATCTCCGCGCCGCCCTCCTGCGCTATGAGATGGACCCACCTGCGCTCAATCGCCCTTCCGTAGCTCATTTTGTAGAGGAAGGGAATGCCATGCCCATCGATATTCAAATAGGCGATGCCGCCTGCCATTTTTACGCGGGTACGGTGATCCGGGACGTCCAGATAGGGGCCTCCCCTTCCTGGCTGCAAAACCGCCTGCGGGCCATAGGGCTTCAGCCCGTCAACAACGTGGTGGACATTACCAATTACCTCCTGCACGAAACGGGACACCCCCTCCACGCCTTTGACGCTGAGCGCATCCACGGCCAAAGCATTCAGATCAAAAAATGGCCGGCGGGCACCCCCTTTACTACCCTTGACGGCAAGGAAAGAAAACTGGACGCCCAGGATCTTACCGTAAGCGATGCCCAGCGGCCGCTGGTTTTGGCCGGCGTTATGGGCGGCATCGATAGTGGGGTAACGGCAGATACCCGTCATGTCTTCTTAGAGTCAGCCCGCTTTGATCCCGTTCACGTGCGGAAGAGTGCCAAGCGCCATGCCCTGAACACCGACGCTTCCTTTCGTTACGAGCGCGGCATAGACCCGGAACTAAGCCTCTACGTGCTCAAGCGGGCCGCCTTACTCATCCAGGAGCTCGCGGGGGGCTCCGTAGCGATGACCATCCGGGAAGAGAAAACCCAGAGCCCCAAGCCGCAAGAAGTAACCCTAAATTTGGATTATCTCCGCCGTCTCATTGGCCAGGAAATTCCCGGCGAAATGGTACGTTCCATTTTACATTGGCTCGATATCCGCATCACCGCTGAAAACGGCCGGGACTGGCACCTGGAAATTCCCCTCTACCGCCACGACGTAAGCCGCCCGGCCGATGTATGCGAAGAGATCCTACGCATCTACGGTTTCAATGCGGTAAAACCGCCCGCGCAAATGCGCATCAGCCTTTCGGCTACCGAAGAAAAGCCCGGGCTACAGCTCGAAAACCGACTATCTGAGGGACTCCGGGCGCGAGGCTTCCAGGAAATTATCAACAACTCCCTCACCGCCAGCCGCTATTTCGAAAAATTTGGCTTTAGCGATCAGCAATCCGTCTACATGCTCAATCCCCTGAGCCAGGACCTGAACGTGCTTCGCCAGAGCCTTTTACCGGGTGGATTGGCTACCATCGCCTACAATGTACGACGCCAACAGAACGATCTCCGCCTTTTTGAATGGGGGCGTCAGTACCAGCAATATCCCGATGGCTATCAGGAAAAACCTGTCCTGGCTCTTTGGATTACCGGCCGGGAAGACCCCGAAAACTGGCGTAATGATGACCAAGCCGCCGACTTTTTCACCCTCAAAGCGGAAGCCCAAGCAGTCCTCTCGGCCCTGGGCATCGATAATCCCAAGGAAAAAGTGCTTGAGCATCCTGCCTTTAGCCCTGCTCTGGAATTTCGCCAGGGCAAGCGCAAACTGGGACGTATGGGCCAGGTAAGCGTTCCTCTTCTCCAAGCACACGAGCTGGAGCAAGCGGTTTATTACTTGGAGTTTTACTGGGACGTCCTTAGCCAGCAAGCCGGGCCCGGGCAGCCCCTTTTCCAAGAGCTCCCCCGCTTCCCAGCAGTACGGCGCGACCTGGCCTTGCTGGTAGATCAAGAGGTCTCTTACGATCAGCTCCAACAGGCCGCCCGGCAGGCAGAAAGGAAAATCCTGCAGGCGGTATCCCTCTTTGATGTGTACGAAGGAGATAAGCTTCCCCCTGGCAAAAAGTCCTACGCCCTGCGCTTTGTGCTCCAGGATCCCGCTAAAACCCTCCATGAAAAGCAGGTGGAAAAGACCATGGCCAACATTCAAACCGCCCTGGAAAAACAATGTGGTGCCCAGCTGCGCTAGAGGACTTGCTGTTTCCTCATTGCCCTAAAAGCTTGCGCCGGATACCTTGAATGGTTCCCATCATGCTTAAGATCGCCTACGCGCCACTTTATCACCATCCCTTGCCGGATGGTCATCGCTTCCCGATGGCCAAATACTCCCTCCTACCTGAGCAACTCGTACACGAAGGAACCTGTGACGAGGCCAATTTTTTTGCCCCGGGACTCCTTTCCGAAGCGCAGATCTTGCGCACCCACCAGGCTTCTTACTGGGAAAAGCTTAAACACCAGCAGCTCAGCCGCCGGGAAGAACGCCGTACCGGCTTCCCCCTTAGTCCGGCCCTGGTAGAACGGGAAAGAACCATCAATCAGGGCACCATCGAAATAGCCCGCTATGCCCTACAGTACGGCGTGGCTATGAATATTGCCGGGGGTACCCATCATGCCTACACCGATCACGGAGAGGGCTTTTGCCTGCTCAACGATATGGCCATAGCCGCCCACTGGCTCCTGGATGAAGGCCTGGCCCGGCAAATCCTTTTGGTAGACCTGGACGTGCACCAGGGCAACGGCTCCGCCCAAATCATGGAAAAAGAAGAGCGGGTTTTTACCTTTTCCATGCACGGGGCCAAAAACTATCCGCTCAAAAAGGAAAAAAGTGATCTGGATGTGGCCCTTCCAGACGGCTGTGACGATGCCACCTACCTGAAGCAATTACGGGAAACCCTTCCCGCTCTCTTGGACCAGGTGGCACCCGATTTTATCTTTTTCCAAAGCGGCGTAGATGTCCTGGCCGGTGATAAACTGGGCCGCTTGGGAATGAGCCTGGACGGCTGCCGGCAGCGGGATGAGATAGTACTTAAAGCCTGCCGGCAAAATGACATACCGGTAGCCATATCCATGGGCGGAGGCTACAGCCGTAGCCTGGCGCAAATTATCAATGCCCACGCCCAGACTTTTCGCCTGGCCCAGGAAATTTGGTTTTAAGACTCAACGCTGACGGGTTTCTTCCGGTAAGTCCTGCACATGGATGTACATGAAGCCGTCCAAAGAATCATTAAACAATGGGTCCACATTGAAGCATACCAGCCTGGCGTTCTGCTTGAGGTACTTTTTGATCAGCACGGGAATGGCTTTATTATCGGGCTCGAGGTCACTAATGAGGCGGTCTATCCTGGAGATATCCCCAGCGGTGCTTTCCAGCACCAGCTTTTGATACTCCTTCTTGAGCTTAGCCTTGAAAGCCTTACGGGGTTTAATAAACTTAGCCAGCTGGCCGTCTCCGTAATTTTTGAGCAAGAACTGGACCATGAGCGACTTGCTAAATGGGGCGTAGCGATTGCTTATGCTGGCACACCCACTGATGAATTTAAGCTCCGGATGCCGGCGCAGCACTGCGGTAATGCCCTTCCATAGCAGAAAGAGGGGCATGGGCTGTTGTTGATGTTCGGGAACAATAAAGGCCCGGCCCAGCTCCAGTGACTGCGCCAGAAGGGACCGGGCGGGCTTCTTAATTTTAAAAAGAGAGGCCGCGTAGAAGCCATTAATCCCAAACTTTTGATAGATGGCTGGCCCCATTCCCAGCCGGTAAGCTCCTGCCACCGCCGAGGCTCGGCGGTCCCAAAGAATAAGATGATGATAATGGTAATCGAAATGATCCAGGTCCAGCGGGCGGTTGGTCCCTTCCCCGATGGCCCGGAAAGTTCCCTCTCGCAAACGCCCCAATTCCCGCAAAAGAGCCTGAATATCCTCAGCAGTGGCCCAATAAAGAGCGTAATGCTTATGTTCTATAAGCTTTTTACCGGTGGCCTCCAGCTGCTCAACTTCGCGCTGAAGGGCTTGTTGCTCTGTAGCCTCCGCCAGGGGCTCTTGCTCCGGTGGTCTTACCGGATTCATGAGGTTGCGCCGGGGCGGCAGGGCCTGCCGTAAGAGATAAGTACGCTGACGCAAAAAGGCCCCGTAATGTTCCAGCGCGGGGTAGCCCTGCTGCTCCCGCAGACCTATAGGCCGGCCGATGCGCAGGCGAATGCTTTTGTTTTTTTGCTGCCGTATTTCGGAGGGAAGTTTGGCCGTTCGTAAAGTGGGGTGCAATAGGGATAGTAAGTAAAAAAAGGCGCTGTTGCGCGCTTGGAAATACACCGGTACTACCGGTACTTCCATTTTCTGGATAAGGCGTAGGGCCCCTTCTTCCCAGGGCTTATCCGTTATTTTGCGCTGCTCAAACTGATAGGTACTCACCTCCCCGGCCGGAAAGATACCCAGGGGCGCGCCCGCCTTAAGCTGCGCCATACCAGCCTTTAAGCCGCTGTAGCTACTGGCGTAAGCCTTATTATCAAATGGATTTACGGGTAGGAAATAATCCTGAAGAGGCGCTACCCTTTGCAGCAGGAAGTTGGCCATCACTTTGTAATCCGGGCGGCGCTGGGTAATGAGCTTGATAAGGATAATCCCATCGATGCCCCCCAGGGGATGATTAGACACGGTAATGAATGGTCCCGTTTTCGGAATACGCTCGAGCTCTTCCTCGTAAAAATCAAAATCCACCCGAAACTCATCCAGTACCGCGTCGATAAAGGCCACCCCATTACGTTCTTCAAACTTCTGATACACTTCATTGATATCGCTAATGCGCAGGATATCCATGATGGGTTTGGCGAGTTTTTTTAGCCCCAGCCGCTCTAGCTGCACCACCCGGGCAAAGTCTTTTTGGTCTACTAAGCTCATAGCAAAAGCAAGGTACTGCCCTTCTCCTTAATGACCCAAAAAAGGCGCATTGTTAAAACTGAGTTTACACAGAACGGGCGCTGCCGAAAATCGAACCCTGCCTTTAAGACGGGCGCAGGCGGCAGCGCCATGCACATTTGGCCCGCAGGGCCTAAACTTACTGCCAGGATGGCACCAGAGAGCACCTGGCAAATTTTTTGCGCCGCCGCAGGCGAAACAAACCCCGAACGCATGAGCCATAAAGAGGAGCATAACCATAAAGAAGAAGAAACTCTAAATCCCCAGGAAGAGGCCCAAAACCAGGCTTCTCCTGAAGATAAGCAGGCTGCCGAGCAAAAAAGCCCGGAAGAACAGGACACCGCTGCGCCGAAGAATGAGCAAGCGGAAGCGCCTGAGTCAAGCCCGGAAGAGACGACTGATCAGGAGGATTCCGAAAAAGAAAATTTGGAAAAGCAAGTCCAGGAACTGAAGGACAAGCATTTGCGCACCTTTGCCGAATTCGAGAACTACAAAAAAAGAACGGCCAAAGAGCGCGTGGAGATGCTGGACAGCGCCAATCAGGACCTTATGACAGCCTTGCTGCCCGTGGTAGACGATTTTGAGCGTGCGCTGGAAAACATGGAGGAAGAAGCCGCCGAGGGCGTCCGCCTAATCTACAATAAACTGGTCCACACCCTTAAGCAAAAAGGCCTGGAGCCCATGGAAAGCGCTAAGGAAAAGGAGTTTGACCTGGATACCATGGAAGCCATCACCCGTATACCGGCCCCGGAAGAAGAGCTGAAGGGGAAAGTGGTAGACGAAATCGAAAAAGGGTACTACCTGGGCAAAAAAATTATCCGCTACGCCAAGGTAGTGGTGGGAGAATAAACCAATTTTATGGCAAAAAGAGACTATTACGAGGTATTAGGTATTTCCAAAAATGCCTCCGAACAGGAAATAAAGAAGGCTTACCGGAAAATGGCGGTGCAGTACCACCCCGACCGCAATCCGGACGACCCCGAAGCAGAAGCCAAATTCAAAGAAGCCGCGGAGGCCTACGAAGTACTATCGGACCCCCAAAAGCGCCAACGCTATGATCAGTTCGGTCATGCCGGCATGGGAGGCGCCGCCGGCGGCGGTGGCGGCGGCTTTGGCGGCGGTATGAGCATGGACGATATCTTCGATCAGTTTGGCGATATCTTTGGC